>NZ_JBICXE010000009.1:0-254746 GCF_043200155.1 Streptomyces sp. NPDC048473 | reverse complement strand
CCGGCCCTACTACCCGCATTAGGATGTGACCCAGCTCCTATGGGTGGCATCACATCCACGCGGCCATTTCCACGGCCTCTACAGGGCTTCGGCGACACGTGAGCCCGGGGCAGATGAGCGGAACGGCTCACTTCCCACAGTTCAGGCGGGAGCATCCCCCAGCCCGGCGGACCCGACGGCAGTCATGCAGGGACAAAGAGCGTCACCGTCCGATCCACCCCGAATGCCGAAGTTCCGGGGCCGATGCGAGCGAGCGCGACGGCCTGACCAGCAGCGAACGCGAGGAGCCGGCCGCGTTGCGGCGGGTGAACCGCCGGCTGCAGGACGACATCGACATCCTCAAGCGGGCGACAGCGTTCTTCGCGTCGACCAGGATCTCCGGCTTCCGGCCGGCGCCGTAGCAGCGGACCATCCCGTAGAAAACGTCCGCACCATGCTCCTCGACCAGCCGGTGAAAGATCCGGGTGACCGTATGCCGCTGTTCGCGCGGCGTGTCCAGATCCACCCGCAGGCTCCCGTCGTGGTTCGGCATCCGAGAGCCAACGCGGAGTACGCAGGGTCGGCGACCTGTCTTCCCTGGCTCGTCGCCCGCACGGGATCGGAGCCCATCGGCGTCTTGCTGTATCGGCGGTACTTCACCGAGGCAGCGGAGATCCACCTGACGGCGGTTGCCCCGTCATGGCATCGGCGCGATGTCGGCAAGGCGCTCGCCGAGGAGGTCGTATCGGCCTCGGCACGGGCGGCTGCCGGTCGCCCCAGGCAAGATGCCGGGAGTGGCGCACCCGGATCGCGGCTACGCCAGAATCAGAGCGTTCTACCGGTCTGTTGACTTTCTCCCACCGGAGGAGACGAGTGGCGCCTGGCCGGGAATCCCACGCCTGATCATGGTGAAGTGGCTGGCGCTCCCGTCCTGACTCTGATCCAAACCACTGAACGTTCGCATCCGGACATGAGGCGGAGTCAAGCAGGGATGGTTCGTTCACTGGACGCAGTGCCCGGCGGGGCGACGGGTTGCCCGTCGCTCAGCTCGTCAAAGTGCCCTGGTGGAAGTACATACGCCACCCCGTTTCCGTCAGACGCCAAACGGAGCTCCGCCATGCTCGGCGCCCTCTGTCGTCGGCAAAGTACGTCAGGTGAACGATGCCCGGAGCGAGTACGACTCCTGACATCTCGCTGACCTTGACAGGAGACTCCAAAACCACCGAACCGGCACTCGTCACAGTGAGGATCGATGTCGCGTCCCAGCGGCGCCCAGACGCGCCGATCTCGGTGAACTCCGGGTCCAGAAGTTCCGAGACAAGGACTGTCGAAGCACGCACGTCAGGATCGAGAAGCCGCAACTCCGCCTCAATGGCCGCTTGAACAGCCAACTCACTCTCGTCTGCCATGCGCGAATCCTACGGATAACCCCGCATCCGGTACCCCGCATCCGTTCACAGCGAATAGTTCGCACCAAGACAGTGACACCGCAGAGCCGTCGTTTCTCGGGTTCCGGCTCAGCTTCTGTGGTGCGTTCATGTCGCGTAACTGGCTGCCGTCATCAAACGAGTCCTACTCACCGCCGGATCTCGCGGTCAGCGGCGGATGCGACGATCCCCCGGGCAAGTACGCGGCGCGCCCGGCCCCCGTCGACGGCGGCCCTTTCGAAGGGCGAAGCCGCATCGTCCAACTCGGCCAGGACGGCGCACCGCCCGCTCGCGCCCGTGTCCACGGCGGCTGGATCTACACATACGTCGGCACAGACACAACCAGCAAGACCTGAAGTGCCCCAGAACCCCGCCCTCACGGACCGCCACAGCTTGACGAAAGACATAGGGCACCCCCGGGCCGGGATGCCCTTGCAGCCGGGCTGTTGTCCTCAGCCCGATGACCGGCCGTGGCTTCGACGGCCTCGGGCGTGCGTGGGCAACTGGGTCTTGGCCGACTGTCAGTCGGCTTCAACGATGAGTGTCCGGTGCAGTGCGGCGAGGCCTTCGGTGTAGATGCCGTGGAACAGGGCGATGGCCTCGTCGTCGCTGATGGCGTTTGGAGTGAAGGTGCCCGACCACTCCACGCGGGCCACGTCCTGTCCGGGCATGTCGTGCACGGTGAGGGTGGAGAGGTATCCGGTGACAGGGAAGGGGGCCCGGAGGATGGAGTAACTGTACGTGCGGGCCCTGTCGTCGAAGGATTCGAGACGTTCGACGATGACGCCGCCGTCCTCGTTGGCGAGGGTGCGGACGCGTCCGCCCTCGCTGAGTTCGCTGGTGAGGATGTAGGGCAGCCAGTCGGGAAGTGAGTCGAAGCCGCCGATGAGCTGCCAGATGCGGTCAGGCGATACGGGAATGTCAATGGATGCGGTGGTTGTGGCCACGGGATTCTCCTGAGGAACTGAGTGATGGGGAAGGGATCAGGCGGCGGGTACAGGCGCGGAGTCGGCGATCAGCTTCTCCTCGCGCAGGGCCGTCCAGAAGGCGGCCGGGATCGTCTCGTCGAGAGCGGCGAGGTCTTCCGCGATGCGGCTGGGCTTCGTGGCGCCGGGGACCGCAGCGACCGTCGCCGGGTGAGCAAGGGAGAACTGCAGTGCGGCGGCCTTGACGCCGACCCCGTGTCGCTCGGCGAGGGCCTTGATCCGCTCCACCTTGTCGACGATGGCCGCGGGCGCCTTCTGGTACTCGAAGTGCGTTCCTCCGGCGAGGATTCCCGAGCTGTAAGGTCCGCCGACGACGATGTCCGTATCCTGGGCTGCGGCGGCCGGCAGCAGGCGCTGCAGGGCCCGGTCGTGGTCGAGGAGCGTGTAGCGGCCGGCGAGGAGGAAGGCGTCGGGCTTCGGCTCGTCGAGATCGAGGGTGAGTTCCAACGGTTCTACGCGATTGACGCCCAGGCCCCAGGCCTTGATGACGCCCTCCTCGCGCAGCTTCTGCAGGACGCGGAAGGCGCCCGTGCGGGCCGTCTCGTAGGCGGCCAGCCACTCGTCTCCGTAGAAGTCCTGCGCGACGTCGTGCACCCATACGATGTCGAGGCGGTCGGTCCTGAGGCGCTTGAGGCTGTCCTCGATGGAGCGCAGGGTGGCTTCGGCGGTGTAGTCGTTGACCATCTTGTTCGGACGGCCGTGCTCGAAGAGTCCGCCCTTCTCGCCGAGGTCACGGGTGGCGGGGTCCTCAATCTCGTCGAGGACGACGCGGCCGACCTTCGTGCTGAGGACGAACTCGTCGCGCGGGTGCTGTGACAGTACGTCGCCGAGCCGGATCTCGGAGAGACCCGCGCCGTAGAAGGGTGCGGTGTCGAAGTAGCGGATGCCCTGGTCCCAGGCGGCTTCGACGGTGGCCGCTGCCTCTGCGTCGGGGATGGCGCGGAACATGTTGCCGAGCGGGGCGGTGCCGAAACCGAGCGGACCGGGCAGGAGAGACTTGATGGTCATGGAATAGTCCTCTTGATGTGATTGCGGCGGATACACGAGCGAATGTGTGATCCGTCGGCCTTGCGTGTTCGAGGTTAGGATCCATGCATGAGACTGTCCAAGACTCACTTGGACTCACTTGAGTCCTTCGAGGTCACACATGCTTGACCTGCGACAACTCCGGTACTTCGTGGCCGTCGCCGAGGCCGAACACGTCGGCCGCGCTGCCGACCGGCTGCACATCTCCCAGTCGCCTCTCAGCCGGCAGATCGCCCAGCTTGAGAAGAACCTGGGCCTCACCCTCTTCGAGCGCAGCCAGCAGCGCATCCGGCTGACCTCCGACGGCCGTGTCTTCCTGACCGAGGCACGTGCCCTGCTGCGTCACGCGGACCGGCTGGAGAACCTCGGTCGACGACTCGGCCGCGGCGAGGAGGGCGGTTTGTGCATCGGATACGTAGCCGACGCCATGCACACGGGCGTCCTGCCCACCGCCCTTCGCGCGCTGCGTGAGGAACGCCCCGGTATTCACGTTGCGCTGTACGACCAGGATTCGGCCGAGCAGTTCGAGGGCCTGCGCCAGCGCAGTCTGGACATCGCGCTGGTGCGCACACCGCCGCCCGAGGACGACCCGGACCTGAAGGCAGCCCCTCTGCTGCAGGATCCGCTGCTGCTCGCGCTGCCCGCAGATCATCTCCTCGCTGGGCAGGAGGAGTTGACGCCCGATGCCCTGAACGGGCAGCCCTGGATCGCGGTGGGTGACTCACAGGACCCGGCCTGGCGTGACACGTTCGTCGCGTCGTGCGTGGCCGCCGGCTTCACGCCGGACATCCGCCTCGATGCAGCCGATCCGCTCACCGCACTGGGCCTGGTCGCCTCCGGTCTCGGCCTCGCGCTCGTCCAGATGAGCATGGTGCGTGGCACGACCGACGGCATCGTGGTGCGTGAACTTCCCTGGTACGGAGGGTCGGTGCATCTGTGGGCGGCCTGGCACCGAATCGATCTTCGCCCCGTGGTGGCCTCATTCCGCGAAACAGTCCTCGCGGAACGGGATGCCACCTGAGCGGAGGGGAACAGCTTCCGCTGCTGCAGAATGCCGCCGGATGGCTGCGACCTGACGGTTGGCTCCTGGGCACCACCAGCCATCGAGCCTGGACCGGCGCCGATGAGGACTGACTGGGCGGCGGGACTGCCATGTGGTGGAGCCACGTGGACGCCGCCACGAACCGGACCCGAATCGCTCAAGCCGGCCTGACGGTCGAGCAGGAAGACTTCATGCCCGAACGCGAGGGCGAGCACGCTCTGTTCTGGGCCCAACGCCACTGAGACTGTCGCTCCCTGCGTCCTTCCCACGCGACCTTGCCGCTCGGATCAGCGCCTGCCCCCGCGCATCCAAACGCGCCCGCCACAACTCCAAGCGCGTCAAGAATCGTGAAGAGCCCGCCGTACCGCCGCTCCCACCAACTCTCGGGCCCGCGGGTCAACCACGCACCGCTCGACGGTCATCGGGAGATGCTCCGGACTCCACATCGCAGGCATCTTCCCGCACAGCACCTCCCGGTCCGGCAACGGCTTGCGGCCCGGATACCGGAAGCGCCGGTCGCGCTGCGGCAGCAGCGGCTCAAGGCGGTCCCACGGCTCATCCGACACGATCCACGGCGACGCCCCCACACCGGACCGAACTCTCAACTCCCCTGCCAGACATGGCCATCAAGGCCGATCCACCTCATGGCGTCAGCCGTTGCAAGCCTCAGCGCACGAGCTCGGGATCTTCCTCCTTGGGCAGTTCGCGCATGCTTCGAAGCGGTGACAGGACGTACGGGAGGATGCTCAACGTCATACCGGCGGCACCGATCCACAATGTGGCTTTTGCTCCGAATGCGGAGCCCGAGACTCCCCCCAAAAGCCCGCCGAGCGGAATGCCGCCCCAGGACACGAACCGGGCTGTCGCGCTCATCCGACCCAAGAGCCGATCTGGTGTGAGGGCCTGTTGAAAGCTTGATTGAGCCACAAAGCGGATGACTCCACCCAGGGAGAGGGACGCGAGTCCGAGCGCAGCCACGTACACGCTCCAACCCGGATGCGCCAACGGCATCAGGACTGTCAGCGGACAGGTGACAAGTGGTGCGAGCCAGATGACCGGACCCTGCCCGACCCGCTTCGAGACCCTGGTTGCCGACAGCGCACCCAGCAGGGCACCACAGCCCATTCCCGACAGAATGAGGCCGATACCGAAGGAATCGAGGTTTATCTCCCTCTCCAAGAAGACCAGCAACATGGTTTGATACATGACCAGGAAGAGGTTGAATATCGCATCTCCCAGGATGATTGCACGCAGAGTGGGATGCCTGAGAACAAACTTCAATCCCTCTTTGATGTCTCGAAGCAGTCGAGGCTGCTCACTCGGCTCCGGCTTCTGTTCGCGTTTTCGGATACTGGTCGCGAGCAGACCCGACATCGCCATCCCGACCGAACTCACCAAAAGCGTTGCAGGGGCTCCGAGCCAGCCGACCAGCGGCCCTGCCATCCCCGGTCCGCCGATACTGGTTACCGAGCGTATCGCCGAGAGTTTCGAGTTTCCTTCAACGAGATTGCCGCGTCCCACCAGGTGCGGCAGATAGCTGACGTACGCGACATCGAAGAAGACTGTCAGCATTCCATGAACCAACGCGACTGCGTAGAGCCACCAGATCGTCAGAAGGTCCGACCACCACGCCACCGGTATCGTCAAGAGGGCCACCGCCCTCGCGAGATCAGTGCTGATCATCACTGATCGCTTCCGCATACGGTCCACCCACGCGCCTGCCGGTAGCCCGACCAGGAGTGAGCCGGCCGTGGTCATCGCGGTCAGTAATCCAACCTGAAACTCGTCAGAATTCAATGCCACGATTGCAACCAGAGGCAACGCCAGGAAAATGACGCGATCGCCCAGCTGGCCGAGCGCGGTGGCGGCAAACAAACGACCGAAGTCCGGATCACGTAGGATTCCGAGCCGGGAGGGTGTTGACATTCGAGTTACCTACTGTCGGCTTTGAAATTTCGCTCTACTGGCTTCAACTGGCTACGGCTGGTCGACTCCGAACTCGTAGGCCACTTCCCGGCGCACGTCCGGAATGACGATGTCGGCGGTTTCCACCGGACGTCCGTCGGTGTCGTAGATGGTTCGCTCGATCTGGAGCACCAGGTCCCCGACGCTGATCCCCAGTAGGTTCGCCTGTGCCTGGGTGGCACGAGCCGGGCGCGGCAGCTCGACCACGGTCTCGATGTCCACGCCGATGGAGCGCATGCGCTCGACCACCCCCTTTCCCGCGAGGGGGCCCGTCTCCGGCAGTACGATCGGCGTTCCGTCCGTGATGGCCATCGGCTCCCAGGATTCGGAGAGCTGGACGGGTTGCCCATCGGCGAGGAATTCGTAGTGCGTGTTGACGCAGAGGCCTCCGGGGCTGATGGCGAGCCTCTCGGCGATTGGCTCAGGGGCGGGGACGCGCGCCTGGCTGTGCGAATCCCAGGCGCCGGCCTTGCCCCGCTCCTTCATGCCGGCACGGGAGGGGGAGCCGCCCCGGCGTTCGCGGTGCCGCGAGCGGACCATCCGCAGGCGCTCGCGCGGCATGCGGACGTAGGTGCCCGAGCCGGCGCGTCCTTCGAGGAGGCCCCTGATGATCAAACCGTCCATGGCCCTCTGCATGACGTTGCGCCCGACCTCGTACTCCTCGGCGAGCTGCGCCCGGGACGGCAGGCGCTCCCCGATCTCCCACTCTCCCGCGAGAATCCGTGCGCGCAGCGCGTCGGCTACTGCAAGGTACGGCGCCTCTCGGGGCATTTGTGACCCTCCGGTTGCTCTGCTGCGCGGCAGCTGGTGATTCCAGGCGGCGTTGGCAAGCTACTGCACCAGGTGAAAGCTACTGGAGTAGAAATACGCTCGGTGCTCTAGCGGCTACGGAGGTCCGTATGACGCGAATCGGAATCGTGCCGCCCGCGCGGCTTACAACGGCTGACATCATGAGGCGGATCCGCCGTGATGGCCGTTTCTGGCAGGGGAGTTGAGCGTTCGGTCCGATGTGGGGACGTCGCCGTGGATCGTGTCGGATGAGCTGTGGGACCGCCTTGAGCCGCTGCTGCCGCAGCGACCGGCGCTTCCGGTATCCGGGCCGCAAGCCGTTGCCGGACCGGCGTTCCTGCTGACCGGCGGGAGACGCAACGACCTCACCCAGTTACTGCCGCTGCTCGACGCGATCCCGCCGGTTCGCGGCCGGGTCGGGCATCCCCGCCAGAAACCGGACTCCTTGTTCGCCGACCGCAGCTATGACCACGACATCTACCACGGCCAGGTCCACGCCCGCAGCATCGTGCCCGCGATCGCCCGCCGCGGCACCCGGCACAAATCCAGGATGGGCACCTACCGCTGGGTGATCGAATGGACCTTCGCCTGGCTGCACGGCTTCCGGCGCCTGCGGATCCGATGAGAACGGCGAGCCGACATCCACGAAGCATTCCTCAAACTCGCCTGCTGCCTCATCACTCATCGACAACTCGGTTCATCGTGTGAGTACTGCAACTGCGTCTGACGTGATATGCCGCAGCTCTATGGGCTGTGGCCTCGTCGTTTGTAGTGGCTGTGGCTGGCTTGGTGTTGTGGTCGGCGGCGCCAGTGGGACCGATGGAGAACGAAGTCGGTGGTGTGGTGGGCAGGCCGGGTGAGACGAGTGAGGCGAATGATCAGGTGTTGGAGTTTCGGGGACGCTGAGCGGGACGAGCCCGGCTGATCCGTGATCAGTTCATTGATGCGGTGGTCGAGATGTTGGCGGGTGACGGCGGTGTCGTTGCAGCGGGTCGCCATCACATGGAAGACATCCGGTCCCGGCTCGCACCACCGGCCGCGGTAGCCCCTCTGTCGTGGTCCAGCTGACCGGTGTGGCCTTGTTGGCGGCAGCAACGCGGGTCAGGCAGCACCTTTCGGTCCAGGCCGCCAGGATGTCGTCGGCGAAGTCGTCGACGAGCCGGACCCTCGATCGGCGGAGGGTCAAGAACAAATGAGTCCAGCGGTGCGGGACACGCGCTTACGCAGGCTCACTCACGTAAGCCCGCCATTCCCCTTCGGCGCAGGCACCCAGGCTGGTGATATGGCGCTCGCGCAGCCAGCGGTCGAGCCGCATCCACTCCCGGCAGGTGGCGAGCATGTCCGGGCCCGGACGTCCGGTCCCGGGCCTGCACTCCCCCGGTCTTGCAGGTAGGTGGCCTTCCTGCCCACGACGATGGCGACCGGACCACGACCGGGTAATGCACTTGCCAAGGGATTGGCCGGGAAACGCCGGCACAGGATGCAACGGGCAGAGGCACACGAGCGGGGCGGGCCCGAGCTGTGGGGATAGCAGTGGGTAACTGTTCGAGATGCGTGGGTGTCGGGGCGCTGTTTCGCTGATGAGGCCCGCTCTTCCCGACAGATCCAGGAGTGATCATGAGCGTTGCAGGTGAATCCGGCCGTGCCCAGCAGTTGCGTGCCAAGGCGCAGGAGATTAAAGACGAGGCCGCGCGCACCAAGGACCCGAAGGAGCGTGAGCGGCTTACGGACCGGGCCCGCCGACTGCAGGAGCAGAGCGAGCAGGAGAGCCGCGGCGGCAACCAGCACATGGACCCCATGTAGCCGGCCCCGCTACCCACGCCGGCCGGTGCCTCCAGCGCTCTGAGCGCCAGAGGCACCGGCCGGACCATGTGTCACTGCCGCTGCGGGCGCCCGTATTGTGCGCCAGGCAGCTCCTCACGCTGCCGGTCGTTGGCTCCAGCGGGCGGCGTATAAGCGGGACCGCGTAACGGTCAGGCCGACGTTGCGCACCTGCAGTGAACCGCCCCGCCCCCAGCGCCGCCGTGTCGACCGCACGCGCACTGCCCCATCCTCAGCAACTCAAAGCGGCCTGGCCTATTGGGCGGGGCCCTTCGCGTTTCCACGCCCGGCCTCAACGGCGGCCGGGCTGTGGGCAAGTGAGAATCGGTGAACGGGGTTATCCAAGACGGCTCCGACGCCGTGAGCACACCAGCCACAGCGAGATCATTCCACTGGATCTGATCCTTCCAGCAGATGAGGGTGGGTTCCGGCCGCGAAAGCGAGGATGTCACGGACCGCTTCGATCAGGCTCCCGAAATGACGGTGCACGCCATCCACCGCGACAGGAGTGTTGACCCCCCACACCGTCATGCCGGCCCGAAGCCCGGACCGCACTCCCGACGGGGCGTCCTCGATGACCAGGCAATGCCCCGGCTCGGCACCAAGGCGCTCGGCGGCCTGGAGATAGGGAATGGGCGACGGCTTGCCTTCCTCGACGGCGGCCGCGTCCACGATCAAGCCCGGGACCGGCAACCCGGTCCGGACGAACCGTCCGCGCACCCGGTGCTCATAGTTCGAGGTCACCAGCGCCCACGACCCGGGCGGCAGGCCGGACAAGAGCTCCGCCGCACCGTCAAACGCCGCATAGACACCGGACCGAACATCCTCGTCCTCCAGCTCGTGCAGCACGGCCAGGCACTCCTGCGGATCGCGATCCGCAGCGACCTCGGCAAAGGTCTCCAGGGGCCTCGTCCGCAGCGCCACCTGATAGACCCAATCAGGATCCAGCCCGTATCGCTCTGCCCACGTTCGCCAGACCCGGCGCTGATTGTCCACAGCGTCGATCAACGTCCCGTCGACATCGAACAGGACATACCTCTTGGGGCCGGTCTGGCCGAGTTCGCTGGTCACGCCATGATCATGCCATCGGGCCCCGACCCACAGTGGCGGGACAACCTCCAGCCGCTCACTGCCGTGGGGAGCGCTGTGGGTGACGAGCGTCCGTTCGGTTGTCATAATCAGGTCGTGCGCTACGAACTTTGGCATGCGGAGAAAGGGGACTTCACTCCGTGCGCCGAGGGAGTGGAAGGGTTCAGCTCGGGAGCCGCTTGACGATAGCGCCTCGTTGGTAAGCGTGTTCGAAGCGGACTCCTGGGAGCTCGCGATGACCCAGTACTACTCCACTCGGCGCAGGCGGCGGCTGTAGCGCTTGGGCCGGTGCGGATTCCCGGTCCGGCGCCCGGAGTCCCGGGGCACGGGTACCGGTCCGGCGGCGGAGGCGAGGTGGCCGGCGTCGGCGTAGGCCGCCAGATCCCCTGCCGAAACAACGAATTCCGCTCCAAGGATCGGGCCCATCCCCGGGAGGGATTCGATGATCTCGGCTTGCGGATGCGTCCGGAACGCCGTCTTCATCTGGTGGTCGGTCCGCTTGATCCGGTCGTCCAGCGCCAGGATCTGGCAGGCCAGGTCCGCGACGATCTGGGCGGCGACATCCTCGCCAGGCAGCGTGGTGTGCTGGGCCTCAGCGGCTTCCATCGCCGTGGCGGCCACGGCGTCCGCGCTGCGCACGCTGCGGTTGGCCAGCCATGTGGACAGCCGGCTCCGTCCGCGGCGACGGATGGCCTGCGGGGTCTGATAGCTGGTCAGAAGCACCAGCGCACCCTTGTGACTGGAGTAGTCGAAAGCCCGCTCCAGCGCGGGGAAGACGCCGGTGAGTACATCGCGCAGTCGATTGATCATCCGCACCCGGTCGGCGACCATGTCGGAGCGGTGCGCGGTCAGCAACGCAAGGTCTGCGGCCAGCTGGGCGGGCACGCCGATGGTGGTGAAGTCGCGGCGCTGGCGGGCGGTTTCGGCGGTGACGTAGGCGTCGCGGGCGTCGGTCTTGGCCTCGCCCCGATAGGCCCCGGACATGCGGTTGACGGTGCGGCCGGGCACGTAGACGGCTTGCTGCCCGTGGGCCGCGAGCAGTGTCGGCAGAAGTGCCGAGGTAGTGCCGGAGATGTCCACCGCCCAGCGGACCTCATACGCGAGGTCGAGGATCTCGCCGATTGCGGTCAGGATCGCCGACTCGTCATTGTCGATCTTCTTGGACCACAGCGTCGCTCCGGTCTCGTCCACCACCGCTCCCCGGTGGTGGCCCTTGCCTGCGTCGATGCCGGCCCATAACCGGCCCTGCCTGCTGATGTCCACGCTCGCTCCTCGTGCCGTGAGACTCGCTCGTCGGCCCGAGGAACACCCCGCCATCAGCTCCGTAAACAGCGACAAGATCGCAGATCCCAATCAGCAGCCAGGGTGCCCCGAAGGGCCGGGCGGCCACTCCTGGCGAGCCACTGAAGACAGCTTCACGTAAGCCACACCCGGCCCTCCCTGGCCATCCAACAACTTACGGAGCTTCGCGTGCGTGTCTACCCATCGTCGATCGATCTGTCCAGCCGCACGCTGCGATTCCTGAACCGACAACTCGCCGCCCGGCAGGGGGAGATCGGGGCGCGGTGGCGGCGCCTGCCGGTTGGCCGGGACACAGCCCCACGCACCGTTGTCGAGCTGGGTCCCCCAGCACGGAGGGCTCACTGCCCAGCTGCGATGACGGCACCCGATCAGTGGGTGCGGTGGTCGTACCCGTTCAACAAGCGCCGCTCCGGCAGGTCGTACCGCCGGACGAGGTACCCCCGTACGTTGGGACGAGGACCCGACCAAATCCGCAGACCAGCCGAAACGTGGCTCGTACCGGAAGGAGGTCTCATTGAGGACGTGGAGATTCGCTGCGAACTCTCAGCCCTGTTCAACGGTTGAGCTGTTCCAAGGTCCGCACTCCTCGGTGACGCCACCGCCATGGCACGCACCTGCGGCCTCCACCCCTGCCTCCACTGCTCACGGCACAGTGGAGGCATGAACCCAGACGACAGGAACATTCTGGCCCGGGCACGCGTGGCCACCAGGCTTCCGACCAAGAACCTGGACCGAGCGCGACGTTTCTACTCCGAGCAGCTCGGTCTGGAGCCCGTCGATGAACGGCCCGGTGGGCTGCTCTATCGGTGCGGAGGCGTGGACTTCGTACTGTTCCGATCGACGGGAGCCTCTTCCGGCACCTTCACCCAGATGGCGTGGGAAGTCGACGACATCGAAACGGTCGTGTCGGAACTCAAGCGGCGCGGCGTGGTGTTCGAGGAGGTCGACGTGCCCGGGTTTCGAACGAGGGGCGGGATCGCCGAGATCGACGGGAACTACCCGAGCAAGGGCGCGCGAGGTGAACGCGGCGCCTGGTTCCGTGACAGCGAAGGAAACCTGCTGGGCATCGGCGAGCCGGTCGTCTGAACAGAGCAGGACCGCCCTCGGGGCGCGGCGACGCCCCGTGTCGAGCGCTCTGCCGCGCCCGAGGAGGCCGAGGGGGCGGTGTGGAGCCGGCGCAGGGCGAGGCCGGCCCGGGCCAGCGAGGTCGGCCGTCGGCCCGTCGCCGTGCCGGTGTCCGCTACTCGATGACGAGCTCGACCGGGATATTGCCGCGGGTCGCGTTGGAGTAGGGGCAGACCTGGTGTGCCTGCTCGACCAGCTTGCGGCCGGTGGCCTCGTCGACGGTCTCGGGCAGCTCCACGCGCAGCGTGACCGCGAGACCGAAACCCTCACCCTGCTTGCCGATGCCGACCTCGCCGGTCACGGCGGCGTCGCTGACGTCGATCTTGGCCTGACGACCGACGAGGCCCAGAGCACTGGCGAAGCAGGCTGCGTAACCGGCGGCGAACAGCTGCTCCGGATTCGTGCCCTGGCCGCTGCCGCCCATCTCCACCGGGATGGCCAGCTGCAGATCCAGCTTGCCGTCGGGGGTAACGGCGCGGCCCTCGCGGCCGTGGGTGGCGGTGGCGACGGCGGTGTAGAGCGCTTCCATGGAAACCATTCCTCTCGAAAGTCATGTTCCAGCGGCGCTGTCCGGCCGCTTCCACAAGGAAAGCACACAATTAAATTGTGCACAACTGAATGGCACGCAGGAGCTATGCTGGATCCATGACCTCCATGCCCAGCCCGAGCCGCGAGGCCCCGTCCGAGGCCGACTACCTCCGGCTCGACCAGCAGATCTGCTTTTCCTTGAACGCCGCGTCACGCGCCTTCGGCAGCGTTTACCGCGTGCTCCTCAAGGACCTCGGGCTCACCTATCCCCAGTACCTGGTGATGCTGGCGCTCTGGGAGCACGGCGAGCTGCCGGTGAAGAAGCTGGGAGAACATCTTCGGCTCGACTCCGGCACGCTGTCGCCGCTGCTGAAACGGCTGGAGGCCGCGGGCCTGGTACGGCGCGAGCGCAGCGCCCAGGACGAGCGCTCGGTGCATATCCAACTCACGGACGAGGGCACGGCACTGCGCGAGCGGGCGCTGGCCGTGCCGCGCCGGATCGCGGCGGCAACCGGCTTCGACCTGGACGAGATCAGCAGCCTGCGGGCCCGCCTCAACCGGCTCACGGCAGCGCTGGACGCGGCAGCACTGGAGGAAAACCCGAGCTGCGCCGACGTGGCGTTCGAGAAGTAGCACCGAACGGAACCTCTCGAGCATGTGCGAGAGGCGGTCCGACGGACCATGGCCGGACAGCCCGTGTAGCCAGCCACCCGGGGCGTCGGCCGGCGGTGGTACCGGCCGGAGGCCTGCGGAGGTGAGGTCGTAAACGCACTGCTGCCTGATGAATCCGGGGTAGCACGCCCAGTCCGGGTTCGCAGGCTGACCGATCAGGAGAGGCAGAAGCTGCAGCGGATCGTGCGACGGGGCAGTACCAGCACGGTGCGGTTTCGGCGGGTGATGATGCTGCTGGCCTCGGCGGGCGGGAACACCGTCCCGGTGATCGCCCGGCTCGTCCAGGCGGACGAGAACACCGTCCGTGACGTCATACACCGGTTCGACGAGGTCGGGCCGGCCTGCCTGGACCCTCGGTGGGCGGAAGGCCGTCCCCGCCTGCTCGGCGATGACGACGAGGACTTCGTCATCCAGACGGCCACCACTCGCCCCACCAAGCCCTTTACCCGCTGGTCGATCCGGAAACTCGCCGACCACCTGCGGCGCAGCGCCGTCCGTCCGGTACGGATTGGTCGCGAGGACCTGCGCGGCCTGCTCGTCCGCCGCGGCATCACCTTTCAGCGCACCAAGACCTGGAAGGAGTCGAGTGGTCCGGACTTCGACGCCAAACTCGACCGGATCGAGTATGCGCTCCATGAGCGGTCCGGGCGGACCTTCGCCTTCGACGAGAGTTCGGGTCGCTCGGCATCCGCCCCATCGCCGGCTCCTGCTGGGCCGAGCAGGGCAGGCCCGAGCGGCTGCCGGCCACCTATCACCGCACGCATGGCACTACCTATTTCCACGGCTGCTACTCGGTCGGCGACGACACCGTGTAGGGCGTCAACCGGAAATCGCCTTCGGCGCGGCTGTCGCGTGGCGAAGTCATCCCTGCTCTCGGGGTGCGTCCAACGCCGCAGCCGCGAGGGACGCAGCAGGGCCTGTTGATGATGCGTCAATGACGGGACACCGGGCCTTGCGCGTCCCGGTGTCCCAGCGACGTCAGTCAGGCGATCTCGGCCCGCTGTTGTGGTGCGATGCAGGCGTCGTGCAGCAAGCGGAGGAAGCGGGTGTGCTGCTCGGGTTGCAGCAGCATGCTGCCGATACACCACATCATCGAGAAGGCCGCCTCCATATCCTTCGCCGAGGCGCTTGGTGACTGCCCGGGAGACCCGCGAGGCCGGAGCAGCCACCAGCCCGGACGGACAGCTGCCTCGTAACGGTGTGGGCCAAACCCGGCCGCAGTCAGAGGAGCAGGTGGAGCAGATGCGCGCAGGCTACCTGTTCGCTCGGGTGGCGGGCGATGACCTCATACCTGCCGCGTTCATACACACCGGTCTCCCACGCCCCGTCGGATGCCTGTCGCAAGAACAGAAAGTCCGTGGGGGTGGGGACCGGTTCGTGGACGCCCTCGATACGGTAGTAGCCGTCGGCCACTCCCGCCTCGCTCAGCACCGCGTGCAGTTCCCGGCGTTCCACACTGAGGCTACACGCCGGCGGGCGCGAGGTAGCTATGCTCCAGCAGCCACTTGACGTTCAGCCGCTGCCCCTGGCCCGGATCGAGGAAGACCGCGTCGAGCTTGATCTGCTGACCGCCCCCCGGCTGCTCGAACCACGGGGCGATACTGCCCTGCCACACCCAGAAAGGCTTGGCCACCTTGTAGACGCGGTAGTCGCAAGCGACGTCCGCTTCACGGGTGTTGAGGTTCTGCGGTGGCAGCGCGCGCTCTGCGTACGCGTCACCGGCGGGCGCCAGATAGCCGCCGTACTCAGAACCGAAGCGGTCCAGACGCTGGCCCGGGCGCAGCTTGGTCGGCTCCTTGTCGATCTGACCGTTGACCTGACCGAAGCCGTCGTTGGGCGGGTACTTCCAGCTGCCGGAATCGGCAGGACCTTCCCAGTACTTCTTCAGAAAGGCCTGCGGAGACAGGGCTCCGGTGCGCTTGTACCCCTCCAGGAGCGGGCCCACGGGGGCCAGTCGCCTGTTCGGAAGCCACTTGGGGCCGAGCCGGGCATCGTCGCGGAATTCACCTGTGCAGGGCTCGTGCCGGGCTACGGATGCGGGCGACCGGCCCTCCGGCTTCGCTGAAGCGCTCGCGGCTGGGGCCGTGACCAGCCCGGCAGTGATGCCAAGCACGGCAAGTACGTTGCGCATACGGTTCATTCAGAAGTCCCCTCAGGTGCTGACGATCAATCACGATGGCTGACGTAGAGTAACCTTTCACTTACTCAGAGCGTCTGCGCTATGCCGTTTTTGGACACGAATCAGCACGGCATCCCGGCCTGGTTCTGTTCGGGGCGTGCCGGATACTGCGACATCTGGTGCACCTGTGCACACCAAGAGACCTTTGTCCTGACGACGAAGGAGCTTGAAGAGCGCAACGGCCAGGAGCGCGGTCCAGCACTCCTGCAGAGCGATGCACCGGCCGGCCGCGGTGCGTCGCGGCAAGCTGCTGGAAAGGCCGTTGATACGGAGCTTCGTACGTCCCCGCGTTGCCGGCCCGCAATCGGCCACGTGCTGGGCTACGACGACGGCGTGGCCACCGGCGCAGCCGACGAGGCCCGGCTGCGGCCGGGCGAGAACGAGCACACCGTTATGTCGGCGAAGGCCTGGCGGCGGGGGTTGCCATGCACATCGGCCGACTGCCGGGATGCCCCTGCCGGCGCCGAAGCCGCCTACGATCGCGACGAGTCGGCCGAATTCGATGAAGACCGCATTGTGCTCTTGCTGCACTGCGGGTCGACAAGCCTCGGCTCCACGCCAGCGGCGGTGGCTCCGCGCCGCGAGGCAGTCCCTCGGTGCAGCGGAACTCGGCCCCGCGCGAGCGGTGTGACTTCCCAGGAGCCGCGACGTCCGGTACGTGACACCGAGGTGTCTCGGCGGTGGGACGTCCTCGACCAGCGTCGCCCCCAGCACCACAACCGCGTTCACCGTCCCCGAACAGCCCGAGCGCGGCAGGTCCCACAGCGACGCGGCCCCGAGGCCCGCACCGGTCACCCCACTTGAGCGCGGTCGGACGGGACATCCCCCGGCTGAGCGGCAAACTCCGTATTGGGCGCACCATCCGAGCCCAGCAGCGGGATTCAGGCGGTACGGGACGACTGGACTCCCGCGCCCGAGCACCGCTGGGCGCGATCAGTTGTCGAGTTCACACGGAGCTGGGGATGAACGCGTGCCGTGACCGGGCTTCTATGAAGGAAGTACATCGAGGCTCGGCTCCTGCACGTGGTGTGCGCACAGTGCGGGGTGCCGACGAAGGTGGACCGCCGACAGGATGGGCAGCACCGCCCTGCGGAGGCGGCCCGGGGCGGGTACTCCCCGGCCCGCACCGGCGCCCCGGGCCGGGGAGAGGTGAGAGAAGAGATGCGCTTCCCCAAGGAGAATGAGGTGTCAGCGGCGACGCCCGCTCCCCCATATCCGCTGGCCAAGGCGATTCTGGCCATCTAGGACCAGCTCAAGGCAGCACACCCCAGCGAGCCGTGCTTCTACCTGACCCTCCAGGGCACCCACGACGAGAGTCGCGGCAAGGGGCTGGGAATGGGCCTGCCGGCCGAGAGCCCCATGCGCATCGACGCCCACGCCGCTCCCGCCTACCTGAAATCCTCCAACCCCGCAACATCCCGCTGTACGAGAGCGTCGGATCCACCGCTCGTGACCAGGTCACCATCACGACCGGCCACACCGCCACGGTCATGTGGCGCCCGGGCCGCTGACCCAGCGGCCCGCCCAGCGGCGTCTCGCAATGCTTGCAATCTCGGGCTGCTGGAGGCCGAATGGGGGTTCAATACACCCCGACCATCATCTCGGTGCCAGTGTTCTCCACCAACGTCGGCCCGGCCTGCAGATCCAGCCGCCTGCGCGGCCGGAAGCCCGGGTCCCTCCCATCAGTGAGCCCACTTCACAAACCGGCATGGGGCGTCGCCATCGGCACGCAAGTCCATGCGGGGCGATCCGCGCCGGCAGTCGGTTACCCGCCCGCGCACGGAAACCACGCTAGTGCAGCCTCCAGGTGAACTTGCCGCCGCCCACCCACCGGACCACGTCCGGGTCATCGAGGTCGTGGACCGTGATGCCTGCGGCCAGGGCGGTGAAGAGCACGTCCGTCATCGATGTTGCCGCACTGACGACCTCCCCGTCGATCTCCACAAGGCGGAAGGGCGGATCACCTGGCTGTACTCCCAGCACGGTGATCCGAGGCGTCGAGGTACGAGGGCTCGCACTTTCGGTCATGCATAGATCCATTCCACGCCACGGTCGGCAATATGCCCTGCGGCAGGATGGGTAACGCGACTTCACATGACACCACCCCAGCGGCCGGACCGGCTGCCCGTCGGAAGGCGGACCCAGCAGTCCGCAATCGGACCCAACAGTGCGCGTCGAGACCCGCCGGCTGTTCACCTGTCCCGAAACGCCGGCGGGTCAGCGGGGCAGACCGGTCAGGGCGAGGACCTCGGTGCGCGATCGGGCGTCGGTGCAGCAGGCCCCGGAGGGCGGAGGTCATGGTGGTGGTGCCGGTGGCCTGGACGCCGCGCAGGGTCATGCAGGTGTGCTCGGCTTGGATCGCGTCGCCGAAGCCTTTGGGTTCCAGCTGGGCCTGGAGCCAGCCGGCGAATGGTTCGGTGAGGCGTTCTTGTACCTGGGGACGGCAGGCGGAGTGCTCCAGGATGCGGGCGAGTTTCGGCAGGTCCAGAATCCGCTGTCCGGGTGAAGCAGCCGATGTGGCGATGGCGACGAATGGCAGGAGATGGTGCTCGCAGACGGACCTCAGGGGGATGCTGCGGGCGAGGACCAGTTCGTCGTAGCCCTCGCCATTGAGGAAGGTGGCCAGGTCGAACGGGCGGGGGGTGAACACTTCAGCGTAGGCTCGGGCGATCCGGCCGGAGTGCCTCGTGGGCTCTCGGAATCGGTGCTGATACCCAGCGCCTCAAGGAGCTGCCCGGTCGCGAGTTCTGCGGCCGCAAGTCCACCCCCCTCCGAGTCATACACCACGCGCAGGGTGGCAGGCGGCGGTATCGAGTCAGGGAGGCGTCCGGGGCTATGTGCAAGGTGCCCACTCCTTTCGGTGAATGCCTCGCGCAAGCCTGGCCTCAGCGGGCGCCGAGCCGCTATCAAGATCACTCAAACGTCGCCGTTCAGTCTTTTCACAGTGAAATGAGGCATCCATGAATTTTTGTCGTTTCTGGACTGCTGTCGCTGCTGTCACTCTCGCAATCGCCAGTAGTGTCACGGCTTCCCCCGAGGCAGGCGCAGCGGCGGGGTGCCGCGGCAATGCCTGCGATGGGAAGAACCCACACACAACCCACTGTGACCAGGACGCGCGCTACCTCGGTGATCCGATCCGCCTGAGTGGCGGTCCGGCCGTCCGGCTACGGACGTCCGCGAAGTGCAGTGCCTCCTGGGTGCTCATCGAGAAGGGAGACCACGCATGGCAGGGACGGATCGAGATCCGCGGCGGTAGGTCGTACCACGTCAACGCCACCTCCTCCCGGCCTGCGTACTCCTTGATGGTCGGGAGCAGCCACGCGTACCGTGCCTGCAAGCTGGACGTCGACGGTGCCTGGATCTGCGGCCGCTGGTACTGAGTACACGTCAACTCCGCCACTCGGGTGTGAGGCAGTGGGTGCGGACAGGATGCCAAGCGCCCCGTCCCCGGCAGCTGCGGCAGCGCTGCCGTTTGCGCATGAGAAGCTTCTCACCAGGTGGTTGGGGCGTCGCGTAGCAGTTTGGTTCAGGCGGATCTGGAGGCTCCGTCTTCTTTGGATGCACTGGATGCACTCTTCGGTGCGGTAGCGCATCTGGACGCGGTGGTGTGCAGCGTTCGCGGCCGAACTGACCGCTGTCGACGGCATCACGGAGGCACTGAACAGCCTCACCACACCCGTCTGCGTCGCATCGAACGACGACCACCACGGCATCAGGCGAAACCTGGAGATCGCAGCGCTGAGCGACCACTTCGCGGGGCACATCTTCAGCGCCGGCGACGTCCCCCGAGGCAAGCCTGCTCCCGATCTCTTCCTGCACGCTGCCCGCTCCATGGGCGTGGACCGCGGGCGGTGCGCAGTGATCGAGGACAGCGCGTACGGAGTTCAGGCAGCCCGTGCCGCCGGAATGCGGGCCTTCGGCTACTGCGGCGGTCTCACACCGGCCTCGCGGCTGAAAGGACCGGGCACCACCGTGTTCGACGACATGCGCGAACTGCCTGAACTTCTGGCGACCGCTACCCACTGAACTGCTGCAGCGCCTCGCCCTCGACCATTGAGAAAACATGCCCATCTCGTAAATGAGCAGGTCATAGCCAGCATCAGTGCCGGAGATCGAAATGACCTCGACATGCAGGACACCGTTGCACAGCAGGCTCCTTCTCAGCACGTCACTCGACCGGGGTGTGCTGTTGGGATGCCGGCAGGCCACACGGCGGCGAGCCCTTCGGCGCGTCATGGAGGAGCCGGACCACCCTCCGGGGAAACTTTCGCCATGACCAACGCGATGAAGGCAGTCCTTGAGGGCGGCCCCGACGATCTTCCTGAGCGGATCGCTTCCATCACCACGCCCGGGCTCGACCTCAAGATCCCGTTCCGTGGTGGATACGAGCACTTCAAGGCCACGACGCGCCACGAGGAAACCGCCGAGGGCCAATTGCCCGTCTACGAATGGTGGGAGCGCACAGAAGTGCCAGGGTGAGAGGTGCGTAACTGACCTGAGGTTCTGTCCTGCCACAGCATGAGTGATTGAAGGCTGCCTGGCTGAGCCGGGATGCCGTCACCGGTCCCGGCCGTTAGCGGGCAGCCCGGCTCTCGTAAGCGCGAGTCGGCGCTCCGCGGAGTCTGCACAGACGCGTCTGCAGGCGAGCCGACCGCGATGCCGGTGTCAGTGCGGCCGGCGGTCCAGGCGCCGTCCGGTCAGCGCCGGCCCCCGTGGCGAGACGCCGAGTACTCGCCGAGCGGTGGGTCATATGCCTGCCCGTCCTCGGCGGCCACCGCATGGTGATCGCTGCCCCGCGGTGCCGCTCTCGGCAGTAGCACCGAACATGCGAGAGCTCCTGCCGACGAAGGCAGCAGGAGCTGAAATCAGTGCGCCAAGAACACATCGACAGCGCGCCCGGTTTGCCTCACTTGTCACCGCTCGCGTCAGCCCAAGGGTCCGGCGGTCCGGGCGGCCGGCACGAGCCCGCGGCAAACGGCCGGCCGACGGGCCTGGCCGACGGGTGGTGCGAGTCAGTGAGGCGCAGGGTGCGGACTGCGGACGGAGCTCGGCCAGGTAGAGCGCTTCGGCTTCCCAGCGGACACGGGTGTGCGCTTCATCGGCGATCTTCATGGTGAGTGCGCGGTCAGGGCGCCGTCGCCGGCCTCGTCGAACAGATGCCTGGCGAGTTCGGCCAGGTGCCGGGAAGGTACCCGGTCGGCCCGCGTGGCAGGGGTGGCTGTGCGTGCCACGACTCGTCATCGCCACACCGCACCCTGACAGGGGAAGGGCTCACCCGCACACCCCTTGCGGCAGTCGGCAGGAGTACCGACACGCTCGCCTGAGTGCAGTAACCCGGGGCGCGCAGCGAACCTCCCACCGCAAAGCTATGGACATACGCGCTCCCGCCGTCCCCTCGGTGAAAGACAAAGAAGGTTTTCCCGTGCGTCTGTACCGAATAGCGTTGTGGTTCACGGCTCCTGTGGCAGTTCATCTCATGGCGGCACCGCCCGGAGTGACGACGGCCGGTGCCGTCGGCGATACAACGCCGGAAGGCCCCCTTTCCGTATGGCGGGCCGAAGCAGTTCCGGATTCGGCCGTCGATTCCGCGCTGCCGTTCCCGGCCCTCGGAGCGAGGTCAGTCGCATTCCCCCGTGCAACACCTCGGCCCGCCATCGTGTTGCGTACACAGTGGCGGGCAGACGAGACCAAGCGCGACCCCCGTGCCCACTACGCGCAAGGGGTGACGGCGGTCTTCATCCATCACACCGACACCCCCAACGGCTACGACTGCGCCGACGTCCCGCGTACCCTGCGCAATCTGTATACGGGCCAGACCCGTGACCGGGGATGGGGAGACCTCGGCTACAACTTCCTCGTCGACAAATGCGGCACCATCTACGAAGGCCGCGCCGGCGGTACCGACCGCCCCGTCGTCGGCTCCCACACCCTGGGGTTCAACCAGGGCACCACGGGCATCGCGGCGATCGGCACCTTCGGACGAGGCACGCCCGTCCCGGCAGCCATGGAACACGCGATCGCAGCTCTCGCCGCCTGGAAGCTCGGTTTGAGCGGCATCGACCCCACCAGCAAGGTGCGGCTCACGTCCACGAACAACAAGAGCCGCTTCGCCAAGGGAACTTCGTCCGAATTCGACGCCATCTCGGGCCATCGCGACGGCTATGCCACCAATTGCCCGGGAGATGCACTGTTTGCGCGGCTCCCCGCGATCCGGAAGATCGCTGCCGGCCTCCAGGGCAGGTCCCCACGAGCACCCTCTGGTGCCGGCCTGCCCACGAGCTTGCGGAGCCTCCAACACGCCAGTCACTGACGACTCATCAGAACGCGCACGGCTACGGACGTGGACACGATGAAAGTCAATCGCAAGGGCCGGCGATAGCGGGGCCGTCGGCCCCGCAGGCGGTGACGGTCTTCAGGCGGATCGCAACAGCGCGGCGACGGGGCCCTTGGCCGGGTCGAGGACCGCGGCCGCGATCCGGTACTCCCCTGCCAGCGACGCCCACACCTCGTCGAGCAGTTCCTCGGGAGTCCGGGCCCCCGTGACGGCCACGGCGAAGGGCGGGGCGGTGGCGACGTCCACGCCGTTGGAGCGGTAGGTCGTCAGCAGCACCACGTCTCCCGGCTCCAGGTCCTTGACCGTCAGCGTCATGACGTTGGCGGAGGTCCGGGCTCCGCTGCTGGGACGGGCGGCGCCGAACACGGCGGTGTGCGGGCCCTCCTTGCTGAGCAGAGCGGTGATCCGGGAGGTGAGGATCGGCGGGTCGGGCTCATGTGCGAGGTCGCCGAGCGAGTCGGTGGCGGACGCCCCGGTGCGCAGCCGGTCCGCGACGGTGGACACCTGCTCACCGTTGCCGAACACCAGCCAGTCAGCGGTCGTCTGTGCCGCGACGTAGTGGCGCAGCACGTCGTGTGCGGACGCGGCCGTCGGGGCCACCACCAGTTCGTCACCCCGCGGCAGCAGCGTACGGTCGCGGGAGGCGGCGCTGCGGCCGGTGAGGAAGTAGCCGCCGTACACCTCGCCCGAGAGCGTGCGGGCGCAGAACACACCCCGCCCCGGGTAAGGGTTCTCGGTGAGCAGAGTGGTGAGGTCGGTCATGGTGCCACGTCCGTTCTTGCCGTCGTCGCGGTCGATGCCGCGGCGGCCGGGCCGGGTAGTCCGGCGGCCATTCCGATCTGTTGAGGTGTCAGCAGGGTGTGCAGAGGCACGTCCAGGCGGGCCAGCCGGTCCGCGGTGCCGTTGTGCCGGTCGACGATGACCCGGGCACCGACAACATGATGCCCCATCCCCTGCAGCAGCTCCGCGCAGCGTTCCAGGCCGACGCCGGTGCCCGCCATGTCGTCGACCAGGGCGGACGAACTGCCGGGCGGGAAAAGGGTGCTGAGCAGTCCGGCCACGCCGTATTCCTTCGGTCCGCGCCGCAGCGTGGCCCGGCACCGTCTTCGTCCAGCTTTCAGCGACCAACGCAGTGGCCCCGCCCGCTCAGTAGTAGTCGGCATCAGCGTGGACGCCCACTCCGATTGCCGGACCTCGGCGCGCGGGCCGAACTCCCCTACATGCGGCTTCAAGTCGAGCACCGGTGTCCCAGCCACTGCGTCAAGTCCACTGACATGAACATCCAGGCCGTCCACAGCTGCGATCCGACAACGCGAAACGGCAAGCCTGTTGGGACGCCGTCGACTACGTTGCGCAAAGATTCCGACCACGGCTCCGCCATCCCGTCCGGGAACAGGGCGAGCACCGGAGTCAATCTCCTGGCTGTCAACCTGATCGAAGAAGAACACCACTTCAACACCGGTGGCCGAGCGCTGCAGTTGGCCAGTCCGAGCACGGTAGTTGGCCGGCCGGACCGTCCCATGGCGCGGCTCCACTGCGGCTCGAAGCCCGGGTGGACGCCCGTCATGCCGCAACTGGCGTTCCACAGCTGTGCCGCGGCGAGGGCGTCGGCGAAGTGGCCGCGGACGGGCGGTAGGAGCGCTTCGGCCGGTCGTCCGTCCTGAACTGCAGATCGTCCAGGTCCAGTCGCCCGGACCTCGCGGCAAAGCTGCCGACCGTCACGGCGCGGCCCGCCCGCGCGGCCGACAGCAGCGGCGACAGCCACCGGGGCAACGCGAAGTGCCCGAGGCGATTGTCCCGAGCCTGAGCTCGTTGCCGTCCTCGGTCTCACGACGTAGCGGAGGTCCAGCTGAAGGTGCCGCACCCGCACGCCCGGGACACGGGAACGGATCGACACCATGGCGGCTTCGGCCTTCGCGGGATCCCGGCTGCCCAGAACAACCCTGACTCAGCTCCCGGCGAGCTGTTCCGCTACGAAGTACCCGATGCCCGCGTTGCCGCCCGTGACCAGAAGGGCGCTGCCATCGGCGCGCAGCAGCCGATCAACGTCCCACGGGTGGATCTGGGACAGGGAGGGCATGAGGCCGGCTCCTTTGCTCGGGATGACGGGATGGTCGCGAACAGCACCCACGCACCTCTCGGGCGCGCCCCCTGCTCCAACCCCTGCTCCAAGGTCGCGGCAGCCATCGGCAGATCACCTACGGCTCACCGCCAACTCCGGCAGACCACCGACAACGCGACCGAAGAAGCAGTCCATCCTTGTGGTTTTCTTCCAGCGGAGATGGTGCTCTCCCATCGCTCCGCATCCTCACGCCCGGGCTGCGGAGCGAAGGCGTGCGGCTGCGATGGACCGACTGCGTGCCGCGGTGACGGCTCCCACCGCCGGCATGGCCGACACGGCCAGGCCGATGGGTCCGTAGCCGCCATCGGACGACACCGCCATCACCACCACCTCGCCCGCGGACAGCGTGGTCCCCAACACGAAGCAGGCCAGGCCGCGCACGGGGGTTGAGGCGACCAAGCGCTGGGGCGCGACAGCCAGTACCCCGCCCGTCGCCACGCCCAGCACAGCCCCCACAGCGAGGGAACCCAGCACGGCGACGGATGCCAGCACGGGCTTCTCAAACGTGCTTCCCACCGGCCCCTGAATCAGCCGCGCCAGTCCGACCACCGCCCACAATGTGGCGCTCATCCCCGCTGGGATTGCTCCGGCTCGGATGCCGAACACCAGCCCACGCCGCACCACGGCGCCCGACGCCCCCATGTTTCTCTCCCCCAGTTCATGCGCCGAACTTCTGCTGCAACCCGACGCCCAGCCCCAGACGATGCGCGTCCGTGGGGCCGCGCCATTCTCGCAGGCCGACGGGAAGCGGTCGGTCAGTGTATCCAAGCGCACCGGCCTGTTCGTCGGTACCGGTGACAACACCGGAACCGGCCCAAGAGCGACAAGGGCCCGAACGCGATACTTGGCCACTGCGGCGCTCAGTGGCTCGTGGGGTCGGTTCGGAGCCCGAAGGCGCCGCCTTCGATGAGGATGAGTAAACCGATGGCGATCAGGGCGAGCGGCTGCAGGATGTGGCCCAGGCGGCTGAGGGCCTTGGCGATGACCGGGCGGGTGGCGAAGAGCTTCCCCGTGAAGCACCACACCGCAACCAGGACGAGGAACACCACGGCGTACACGCTCATCCCGCCGACGTCGGCGGTGGCGAACACCGGGATGCAGACGCCGATGTTGTCGCCTTCGTCGGCAGAAGTGACCGCGGACGGGCGCGGGCCCTCAGGGGCAGAGATCAGATGCCGCCCGACAGTGCCGCGCGTGCGGAGGCAAGGATCTCGTCGGACAAGGGCGATTCCTTGGTGGCGCGGGCGAGGACGAGTGCGTCGGCCATGGTGCAAAGTCGGGCGATGCCGTCCTCGTCATCGGTGGCCAGCCAGCGTGCGAATTCGCTCACCCCTTCGGCGTATGCGCGGTGGGCGTCATCGTCGCCGGGGTCACGTGCCATGTCTGCGGCGAGCGCGGCAGCGGGGCAGCCTGTTGCGGCGTTGTCGCGATGCCGGGCGGAGAGGTAGTAGTCGATCAGGGCCCGCTGAGCGGCATCGCGCTGTCCACCGTGCTCTTCGAGTTCAGCCGTGCGCAATCGCTTGTGTCGGCCCCCGGCCGGCCATGGTTGCAGCCCGCCGTGATCGCTCTGGTCATCGTCGCGGCCTTCATCAGCTGCTGTGTCGGCCTGCAGCGCGACCCCTAACCGCACCGGCTGCCCATCGCGGTCACTGCACCTGCGCCACCGGTTCCGGCTGATCGCGGGCGTCTCGGCAGCCGCCGGTCTCCTCGCCGCCGTCGTCGCCGGGCCCATCCTGGGCGTGGTGTCCGTCCCGGTCATCCCGCTGGCGTTCACGCTGACGCTGCCGGCGGCTGCCGCAGCGTTCACCATCAAGCTTCTGGGCACCTACCTCGCCTCTGTCGGCGTCCCCGTCGCGACGTCCTGCTACCGCGTGGCACGTGCGTTCGCGCGGGACACGCGCGGCACGGAAGCGCGCGGCACCCGTGGCCTGCCACTGGGGGCAGCCATGCTTCTCCCATGGCTCCGAGGCGTACGCCGCGCAAGAGGGCCATCCCCCGGAAGCAAAGACTTTGACTCTGAAGGAGACGCACCGATGGTTACCAGCGACCTTGTTCTCGTCACGGGAGCCGGTGGCGGCACGGGCGGCGTGAGCCGCATCGTCCTCGACTTGCTCCTGGCCCAGGCAGTGCCGGTGCGCGCGATGGTGCACCGCAACGACCATCGCGCGGATGAGCTGCGCGCACTCGGCGCCGAGGTGGTCGTCGGCGACCTCACCCGGCCCGCCGATGTCGCGGCTGCCCTCGACGGTGCCGGCCGAATGTACTTCAGCATGAGTGTGTCGCCGGACTACTTGCTGGCGGCGACCGTGGTGGCCACCGTCGCACGCGAACGCGGCGAACTCGACTGCCTGGTGGACATCTCGCAGATGACGGTGTCCCAGATGACCGCCACCAGTACTACCGAGTCGCACCAGCAGCGGCTGCACTGGCTCTCCGAGCAGGTGCTGAACTGGTCGGGCCTGCCAGTGGTACACGTACGGCCCACGATGTTCCTCGACAACCCGCTCTTCACCACGCTCGCCGCGCACTCGATCCGGGAG
This sequence comes from Streptomyces sp. NPDC048473, assembly GCF_043200155.1. NCBI lineage: Bacteria > Bacillati > Actinomycetota > Actinomycetes > Kitasatosporales > Streptomycetaceae > Streptomyces > Streptomyces sp. NPDC048473. The sequence goes on along the minus strand of NZ_JBICXE010000009.1, from coordinate 227,820 downwards.
AACGGCACGCTCGCCCTGCCGTTCGGCACCGGCCGCACGTCACCCGTTTCGGCGGACGACGTGGCACGGGTGGTCGTGACCGTGCTTCGCGACCCGGCCCCACACCTGGGTCACGTCTACGAGCTGACCGGGCCGCGCTCGATGGACATGAACGGCGTAGCAGAGGAGTTCTCCCGGGGGCTGGGCCGCCCGGTGTCCTATGCGGACGTCCCGCTGGACCAGTGGACGGCTGCGGTGCTCTCAAAAGCAGGACTTTCGCCGCACACCGAGCAGCACATCGAGACCATGGCCCGATTGCACCAGGAGAACCGTTACGACCGCGCGACCCACGACGTCGAACGCATCACCGGTCAACCGGCGCAGACGATCGAGTCGTTCGTGGCCGCGCGCCGGGACCTCTACCTCGACTGAGCCGACCCGACGAATTCCCCGAACACCCCGCAAAGAAAGGTGGGGCCCCATGACAGAGGCGAGCGAGCACTCCGGAGCGTACTCGCGCAGGCTCGGGTGGAGATCGCACGGATCCGAGCACGGGAGGATCGGGCTGCCAAGCGCCGCTGACGACGAGCGATTCACCCACACAAGCCTTCCCTACCACCGACGTTGAGCCCACTACCACGCGCGGGGACAGGAACCGTTGGACTCGCAGGCGGCAGGTGCAGGTGTCGAGGTTCCGGATCGGTTGGTCACGGTCTGCGTCGCCGCTCAACGTTCCTCGTTCCGGAGGGTGGGAAGGCCGAGGTCGACCGTAGCGCCGTTGTGGGATCTCCGGTCGATCCGGGCATGCTTGTCGTTGGCCCCGGCCAGGCTGGTCTGTACGCCCTCGACCTGGCCGAGCCAGCCTTCACATTCGGCTTCGGCGATGCGCGCGACGAGGTTGTCGCGGATCTCCACGGTACGGAACCGCTGAGCCGGGCCGGGCCGGTGCATCGAGCAGCGCAGGCAGGCTTCTCTGAACTAACGGAATGCCACCGTGGTGTGTGCTGGCTCCGGGAGGACTCGCGTCAGCCAGTCGGCGATGTCAGTGACGACTGCCGGATCCACGTGTTGCGCCGGTGCGTACTCCGCAGGCGTCGACGGGCCGGTGCCGGGGAAGAACAGATGGTTGTCGGGGTCGTAGACGCGGATCGCCACGTCCGGGCGACCGGCGAGGCCGGCCTCCCACCGTGCCAGGTCGTCGGCGACGGTCACTTGGTAGTCACGGCCGCCCTGGAGAATGAACATTGGCTTGTCCAGGGCCGCCGCGACGTCGACTGGGTCGTAGTCGCGCAGGTCCAGCCAGTACGGGGCAGCTATGCCGAGCGGCAGCTCGCTGGTCGGCGTCGACGAGGAGAGGTCGGGACTGTCCACCATCCTCGCCTGCCTGGTGAACGCCTCGATGGCGGGCTCGGCCAGGGCGGCCGTCTCGGGATGCGACGCGAGGTAGCGGACCACCCGGACGGCGGCCCAGTGCATCGGCTGCGCTTCGCCAGCCAGGAGGACCAGCCCCGCAACGGACAACTCGGCGGCCGCCACGCGCGGGGCCACGGTGGCGCCCATGCTATGGCCCAGGACGAAGACCATGGCGGGGTCCACAGCCGGGTGCTGCCGGAGCAAGTGGACGGCCGCGATCGCGTGCGGCAGGTACTCATCGGCCATAGTGAAGTCGCGAACCTTTGCAATCTCGCTCCGATGGGCGTGCGTAACTTTGTCGAACCGCAGTACCGTCACGCCGCGGCTCGCCAGCCCCCAAGCGAGATCCTTGCCCAGCTTGTTCCGCCCCATCGTCATATCGCGGTCGAACGGTCCCCCACCGCCGAGCAGCACGACAGCGGGCCGAGGCCCCGACCGCCGCGGCAGGCTCAGTGTGCCAGGCACCGCGAGTGGACCCGAGCCGACTGTCACGTCTTGCTCATCGAACTTCTCGGGGTCCGCGTAGTCGGGCGGCTCCCATGGTTCGACGGCAGGCACGACCTGGAGGTTGACGAGCCGGCCCGCGTCGTCGACCGACACCACCACCGTCAGCTTCTGGCGCTCGCATGTCACGGGAATCTTCACAGCGACCACCCCCGCCCCAGCCGGCTCGCTCACGGGTACACCGGTGGAGGAGATCGGGCCGTACTGGCCGAACGCGGCTGCCCAGCCGACCCGGAGCGCATCGGCCGTGACTTTTGCGCGCAGTGGCGGCGCGAACAGGTCGCGGATATCCGCGAAGCGTCCCTTCTGCGCCATGTCGAGGACAGCTATGCCTGTCGGCACCGGCTCGGTTCGCATCGTCAATGCCCCCACATCTACTGTTCTTAAGTTTGAGAACGGTATCACGAGTGAGATAGTAGGGCGGTGGACACTCTGGAACTGCTTGCACATCCCGTACGGCTGCGGATCGCGCACGCCATGCGCGGCGGGCGGACGCTGACGACCTCCCAGCTGTGCGCCCGGATGCCCGACGTCTCGAAGGCCACCGTGTACCGGCACGTCGGCCTGCTCGCCGACGGGGGTGTCCTGGAGGTGGAGGGCGAGCAGCGGGTGCGTGGTGCTGTGGAACGCCGGTACCGGCTGCGTCAGGAGCGGGCGGTGATCGACGCCGACACGGTCGCGTCGGTGCCGCTGGAGGACCACCGCCGTGTGTTCGCCGTGGCGATGGCCGCCCTGCTCGCCGAGTTCAACGCCTACCTCGACCGAGATCACGCCGACCCGATGGCCGACTCCGTGGGCTATCGGCAGCATGCGCTTTGGCTCAGCCAGGACGAGCTTGCCGAGATGATCAGCGAGTTGCGCAGCGTGATCGTGCCCCGGCTGAAAAATGAGCCCGCGCCGGACCGTGCGCAGTACCTGCTCAGCCCGATTCTGTTCCCGATCGAGGAAGGCGCCGTCTGACGGGATGGGCCATGGGGCGGGCTCCTGGGTGCCGTTGGCGCGGGCGGCGATCTGGGGGAAGGCGGGCAGACCGAGGTGGAGCACCGTTGACCTGCGTTCCTGCTGGGCGTCGAGTGGGGTGAGCTTCCCCTCTGCGCCGGCGAGGCTGACTTTGAGTCCTTCGACCTCGCCGAGCCAGCCCTCGCGCGCGGCTTCGGAAGTACGGGCGATGAGGTTGTCGCGGATTGGGAAGAGATGCTGTCCTGGACAGCAACGAGTTGTTTCTCGTCGCACTCCAGCCATCCTCTGACCGAGACGTAGATACCCATCAGCATGTCCTCTCTCATCGAACCCGGATATGGCGGTCAGGCTGTCCTGCGGCAGGGCGTCGATCCCCGTGTGGCGGCCGGCGGCTGACGTCGGCGGCGTAGGCGGCCCAGTCTCCTGATGCGGCTCGCTGCCATTTGACGGCGACAGTGATGTGGATGCCGAGAGTGCGGGCGAGGACCGCGGCGGACAGTTCGGTGGCGAGTTGAAACAGGGCAGACGGTCACGGGGCTGCCGATCCCGCTTCTCATAGGTGCGCTTCCGGCGGCGGCCGGGTCACCGGCGCCCCAAGTGCGAGCGGGCCGCACCCCGCCCGCCGGTCGTACCGCCCGCGCCCGGCTTGCTGCCACCGTCCTGGGCCGCAACCGGTCACCAGCAGCCCGAAGGTGTCGCAGGCACCGACTGGCCACAGACCCTCGGCCTGTACGGCCTGCTCGGACAGGTGGCGAGCAGCCCGGTGGTCACCCTCAACCGTGCGGTCGCGGCGGCGACGGCGCGGCCGCAGGGCTCGCGCTGTTCGACGATCGACACCGGCAGCGGCCCGCTCGTCGACCACCACCGCGTGCGCGCCGTGCGGGCGCACCTGCTGGAGCCGGCGGGCGACATCCCGTCCGCACTCGTCCATTGACGTGCCGCGGCGACCCGGACCACCAGCGCGCCCGGTGCAGGGCCTCACCCGTCGTCAAGGTCAAGCAGCGCATCGCCCCCGTGCCGCCTCAGAGCCGCCGCTTGGGATCCAGCAACTGTTCCCGCAACGCGGTGAGCTGGTGCGAGGACTCCACCGCCCGGGTCTCGTCGAGCGTGGCCAGCGCGAGCAGTAGGGCGTCCGCGACGAGCAGCCCCGTCAGCGACTCCGCTGTGATCCCGGTCGGGGTGTGCGGCGCGGTCAGGACCGCCTCGACACGGTCCGCATACGCCTCCCCCAGCTCGTCCGTCACCAGTACGACCTTGGCGCCGACCGCACGGGCCCGCTCCATCATGACGGTCAGCTCCACCAGCCGGCGCCCCGGCTGGAAAATCACCACGCTGTCGCCCTGCCCCAGAGCCAGCAGCTGGTCCGCGAGGGCGAAGCCCGTTTCGGAGACGAAGCGGGCCCGGCGGCCGATCCGGCCGAGCGCCAACGCCAGGTGGCGGGCGCCTGGTTCAGAGGCGGCGATTCCGTAACAGAACACCTCGTGCGCCTCGGCGAGGGCGGTCACCGAGCGCTTCAATGCCTCCGGTTCGGTGAGGCGCCTGGTGTGGTCGATGCGGTCCTGCGCCTCGTCGAAGACATCGGTCCAGATGGACTCCAGATCCCGGCCCACATGCGCGATGCGCTGCTTGAGGCGCTCCTCGGGGGCGACGGCAGCGGTGAAGTCGTTGGCCAGCTCGCGCTTCAGGGCGGGCAGCCCCGCGTATCCGAGGCGTTGCAGGGCTCGTACGACGGTGGCGTTGCTGGTGGAGCTGGCTGCCCCCAGCTCCTGGGCGCTGGCGAAGAGCAACTGCTCGACGGGGGCGCTGACCAAGTGCTGCGCGACGGCTCGTTCAGATGCAGACAGACCCTCCCATTGATCACGAATCGCGGCGCGCAGCCGAGTCACTCCGGTCCCGTTCTCTGGAATTTCCATTACAACCATTGACTTCCGTGTGACCGACGTTACTGTTCCTGGGCAGTACGTTCCAAAGGGAACGCGTCTTGAAATCGACGTTACAGGATTCCCGTGATCCTTCGGCGCCGTTCGGAGTGCGTTCCAGAGCGAGGAGAAGCATGGCACCCCGTCCCACGGACCCCGGCCACTCCCGGGTCCTCCCGGTCATCGAGATCTCCGGCAGCCCGCTGCAGCGCGGGCGCCAGTACGGCGAGGCCGTGCGGCCCCAACTGCACGCCGCGCTCGGCTACTACGAGGAGGCCTTCGGTCAGTCCGCCGGGCTCGCCTGGGACCGGGTCACCGCCCGAGCCTCCCACTGGCTGGAGCCGGTACGCGACTACGCACCCCACCTCGTCGACGAGATGCAGGGCATCGCGGACGGTGCCGGGGTCGGCCTGCTGGACGTCCTCGCCCTGAACGCCCGCGGCGAGGTCATCTACGACAAGTCCTTCGCGCAGATGGAAGCCGACGGCCGGGCGAGCGAGGAAGAGCCCGCCGAGGGCTGCACCTCCTTCGCCGTCCACGGCGAGGCCAGCGGCGACGGGCACGTCTACGCCGGGCAGAACTGGGACTGGCGGGCCGGCGTCGCCGACACCGTCGTCATGATCAGGATCGTCCAGCCTCCCAAGCCGACCCTGATCATGCAGGTCGAGGCCGGACAGATCGGCCGGCAGGGCGCCAACTCCGCCGGGCTCGCCTTCAATGCCAACGGCCTCGGCGGCCGGTTCAACGATGCGATCGGGCTGCCCCAGACCGTCGTACGCCGAAGTGTCCTGGACCAGAACAACATCACCGACGCCCTCGACGTGCTCTGCCGCACCCGGGCCCATATCGCCAGCAACGCCCTGCTCACCTGTCGCGAGGGCTTCGCCATCGACCTGGAGACCACCCCGGCCGGGCACGGCTGGATGTATCCGACCGATGGCCTGCTGGTGCACGGCAACCACTACCAGGCAGGCATTCCCGCCCCGCTGGCCGCCGCCGGCTACCGGCCCATGTCGTCCGATTCCCTGGTCCGTGTCCCGCGCGCCGCGGAAGGACTGAAGGCGCTGCGCGGCTCCACCGGCCCCGACGAGTCGCGCAAGATCATCCGTCAGGCGATGTCGGATCACCTCGGCCACCCCGAATCCCTCTGCACCCACCCCGATCCGCGCCGGCCGGTGATCGAGCAGTGGACCACCCTCGTCTCCTCCCTGGCCGACCTCACCTCCGGTGACTACCACGTGACCGCGGGCACCCCCTGCGACCGCGAGTACCAGCACCTGCCCTGGAACCTCTACGACGGCCCGTACGGCCAGAACTGACAGGAATTCAGTGATGACCCACACCTCTTCAAGAAGGACGGCCCTGGCCGCGGGCCTTGTCGCGGCGACGATCGTCGCGGCCGCAGGCTGTAGCGGAGCCACCCAGAACACCGCGGGCGGCGCCGGGGCCGCCGACGCCGCCACGCTCGACCTCACCCCGACCACCACCCCGGCCACGGGCGAACTCACCAACGCCAACTGGCTCCTGGAGGACGAGCCGGACTCGCTCGACCTGGACACTCAGGGCTCCAGCGCGGGCCGCGTCGTCCTCACCAACGTCTGCGAGCGGCTGTACCAGCTCCAGCCGGACATGTCGACGAAGCCCTTCCTCGCCGAGAAGGCCGAAACCCCGGACGACAAAACCCTCGTACTGACCCTGCGCTCCGATGTCACCTTCCATGACGGCACCCCGATGACCGCCGACGACGTGCTGTGGAGCCTGAAGCGGCACGCCGACCCGGACATGGAACAGGGCGACGAGTTCGGCAACATCGCCGCGATGAAGAAGACCGGCGACCGCCGGATCACGATCACCTTCAAGGCGCCGGACGCCATGTTCTTCAAGGCACTTGCCGGTGACGCGGGCATCGTCTGGAACAAGGAGCAGGTCGAGAAGTCGGGCAAGGACTTCGGTACGCCGGGACAACCCGACGCCTGCACCGGCCCGTACAGACTGAGCAGTTGGAAGTCCGGCGACTCGATCACTATCGAGCGCTACGACACCTACTGGGGCAAGAGGCCTCTGACGAAGCAGGTCACCTTCCGCTGGGCCGCCGACAGCGCCCTCGTCAACGCCCTGACGACCGGCGCGGCCGACGGCGCGTACGCCGAATCACCCAACACCGCGGCGGCCCTCCGGGGCAAGAAGGGCATCGAGCAGCACTACGGTCCCTCCACCGCCTCCCTCGTCCTCATCCCGACCGGACGCGGCGGACTCAAGGACCCGAAGATCCGCCGAGCGCTCTCGCTCGCGCTGGACCGCAAGGGCATCGCCGCATCCGGCTACGGCGGCATGGTTCAGGCCTGGGGCACCCCGGTCGGCTCCGGCGCCTGGGGCTACGAGAAGCCCGTCTTCGAGGCCGCCCAGAAGGCCGTCGCCTACGCCCCCGCGGACCCGACCGCCGAGGATCTCGCCGCGGCCAAGAACCTGGTCAAGGAGGCGGGCACCGATCGCACCGAGCCGGTCGTGATCGGTACGGACGCCAGTCAGGGCCGTACCGTCGTCGCCAATGCCGTGCGCGCCGCGCTCCAGCGGATCGGCCTCAAGGGGCAGATCAAGACCGTGCCGACCTCGCAGTTCGAGCAGTTCTACAGCGATCCGCAGGCCCGCGCGGACATCGATGTGCTGGTCGGTGACTGGTACATCTCCAAGGCCGATCCGATGGGCTTCTACGACAACGCGCTCTCCGGCTCCTCCAACAACTGGGTCGGCTTCAAGGACGCCGCGTACGACGCCAAGGTGAAGAAGGCGCTCGCCACGCTCGACGACGCCGAGCGCGCGAAGCTCACGGTCGACATCCAGAAGACGTTCACCGACGCCGCCGTCTGGATCTCGGTCGCCCAAGTGCCGTCCGTCCTCGTCCTCAACGAGAAACTGACCGGGCCGCCCGCCTCCATGGCCTACCTCTACTACCCGTGGGCCGCCGAACTCGGCTCGAAGAAGGGCTGATTGCGCGTGCTCGCCCGGATCTCCCGGCGTCTGGCCGGACTGCTGGCCACACTCCTCGCCGCCTCCTTCGTCATCTTCGCCGCCGTGTACGCGGCACCCGGCGACCCCGCCGTCTTCCTTGCCGGGGGCCGCGACAAGCTCACCCCGGAAAAGCTGGAACTGGTCCGGGCCCAGTACCACCTCGACGAGCCCCTCGTCGTGCAGTACGGGCGCTGGCTCGGCGACTGTCTCCAGCTCGACCTCGGCCGCTCCTTCAAGTACAGCGACCAGGTCGCCGATCTGCTGGCCGCCCGCTTCCCGACGACGCTCGCCCTCGTGGCGTACGCGACCGTGCTCTTCGCCGTCCTCGGGGTCGGCGCCGGCGTGCTCGCCGCCGTCCGCCGCGGCACCTGGATCGATTCGGCGGTCGTCGGCGGCACGACCCTGGCTGCCTCCGTTCCCTCCTTCGTCTCCGCCATCGCCCTGGTCGCGGTCTTCGGTGTCCAGCTCGGCTGGTTCCCGGTGACCGGCAGCGGCGAGGGATTCGCGGACACCGTGCACCATCTGACGCTGCCCGCCCTGTCCCTGGCGCTCGGCGCGCTCGCCCTGATCAGCCGTGTGACCAGGCAGTCGATGGTCGACGCGGGCGCGGCCGACCATGTCGAGGTCGCCCGCGCGTCCGGTATCCGCGAGCGGGAGATCGTGGTCCGGCACGTCCTGCGCAACGCGCTCGGCCCGATCGTCACCATGTGCGGTCTCGTCATGGCGGGCATGCTGGCCGGCACGGTCGTTGTGGAGACCGCCTTCGGAATCAGCGGCATCGGCTCGCTGCTCGTCGGCGCGATCAACACCCACGACTTCCCCGTCGCGCAGGCCGTACTCCTGCTCATGGTCACCGGATACATCGTCGTGACCACCCTCGTCGACCTGGTGCACCCCCTGCTCGACCCGCGGGTGAAGGAGGCCACCGCATGAGCGCGCTCACCCTTGATCGCGTCAGGCCGAAGACCGGCAAGGACCGGCGCCCGGTGGGTGTCGTGATCGCCGGCGGGACGCTCGTCATGGTCGTCCTGGCGGCGCTCCTCGCACCGCTTCTCGCGCCGTACGCCCCCGATGCCATCGACCTCTCCGCGTCGCTGGCCGGCACAGGTCCGGAGCATCTGCTCGGCACCGACTCCTCCGGACAGGACCTGCTCTCGCGGGTGCTGTACGGGGCCCGCACCAGCCTTGTCGCCCCGATCCTCCTGCTGGCCATCGCCGCTGTCCTCGGCGTCACCCTCGGCACACTCGCCGCATGGCGCGGCGGCTGGGTCGACACGGTGGTCTCCCGGCTCACCGACGTCATGTACGCCTTTCCGGGGCTGCTGTTCACCGTTCTGATCATTGCCGTCTTCGGCGCCGGAATGACGACCTCCGTGCTCGCGCTCGGTCTCGCCTACACACCGACCGTCGCCAAATACACCCGCTCGGTGGCGCTCTCCGAATGCCGCAAGCCCTACATCGACGCCTACAGCGTCCAGGGCATGGGCGGAGCCCGGATCTGCGCCCGCTATCTCGTCCCCAACCTCGGCCGGTCGATCATCGGCTATCTGGTGGTGCTGTTCGGCGAGGCTCTGATGTCCCTGGCCACGCTCTCCTATTTGGGCTTCGGCGCCCAGCCGCCCAGCTCCGACTGGGGTCTGATGGTGCAGGAGGGGCAGGCTGCCGTCGTCCAGGGCGCGCTCCTGCCGGCCCTGGTGCCCGGTGTCGCCATCGCCCTCGTCGTGGTGTCCTTCAACGTCGTCGGGGTCTGGGCCGCCGACCGACTCGGCAGCAGGAGGTAGCCGCATGCTCCTCGACATCGAGAACCTCACCCTCGAACTCCCCGGCACCGCCCGGCCCATCCTCAACCGTGTCTCCCTACAGGTGGCGAGTGGCGAAGTGGTCGGCCTGGTCGGCGAGTCCGGATCGGGCAAGTCGACGACCGCCAAAGCGGCGCTGCGTACGCTCCCCGACAAAACGGCCGTCTCCGGTTCGATACGCGTCGACGGCGCGGACGTCCTCGCGCTCACCGGTGAAGCCCTGCGCCGGCACCGGGCCCGTACGGTCGCGATGGTCCACCAGGACCCGCGCTCCGCTCTCAACCCGGTCCGCCGCATCGGCGACTTCCTGGTCGAACGGCTGGCGGGGACCGGACTCGACAGGAAGGCGGCCCGCACCCGGGCTGTCGAACTCCTCGACACGGTCGGCCTCCCCGACCCGGAACGACGGTCCCGCCAACGCCCGCACGAGCTCTCCGGCGGCATGCTCCAGCGCGTCGTGATCGCGGGCGCTCTGGCCGTCGAGCCCAGGCTGCTGCTCGCCGACGAAGCGACCAGCGCCCTGGACGTCACCACCCAGGCCGAGATCCTCGCCCTCCTGCGCACCCTGCGGGCCGATCGGAGCCTGGGCCTTCTGTTCATCACGCACGATCTCCAACTGGCCGCCGCGTACTGCGACCGGGTGTACGTGATGTACGCGGGCCGGGTCGTCGAGGAGCAGCCCGCCGGGGTCCTCTTCGACCGGCCCCGCCACCCGTACACGAAGGGACTGCTGGCCTGCTCCCCCACGCTTGGGGAGGGGCGGCGGGAGATCCGCCCGATCCCGGGGCGCCCGCCCTCGCTGGCGGACGCGTTCGGCGGCTGCGAGTTCGCCGACCGCTGCCCGGACGCCGAACCGGAGTGTTCGACCTGGCGGCCCGAGCCGGTGCCGCTGGACGGCGAGGGCGCCGCGACCTGCCGCCGCCTGCCCGTGCTGACGGGCCCGGGCACGGAGAAGAGGAGTGACCGATGACCACCGCAATGCCGGCGGCCGCACCACTGCTGGCCGTGGACGGACTGCACAAGACATACGGGCTGCCCGGCGGAGGCCGCCTCACCGCCGCAGACGGCATCACCTTCACCGTCCCGGCGGGCGGCTCACTCGGAATCGTCGGCGAGTCCGGGTCCGGCAAGACAACCGTGGCCCGGATGCTGGTAGGTCTCGTACGCCCCGACGCGGGCACCGTCTCCGTCTCCGGGCGGCCCCGCGCGCTGCGCACCCCGCGCGGCCGGGAGGCCCGGTTGGCACGGGCCCGGGAGATCCAGATGGTCTTCCAGGATCCATATGTCTCCCTGGACCCCCGGCTCACCGCCCGCCAGTGCCTGACCACACCCCTGCGCCTGCACGGCCGGGAGGAGACCGTGGCCGATGGGCTGCTCGACCAGGTGGGGCTCGGCGTCCGGGAGGCGGAGGCCAGGCCACACGGTCTCTCCGGCGGCCAGCGGCAGCGGCTGGCCATCGCACGGGCGCTGGCGGTAGGCCCGAAGGTGCTGGTCCTCGACGAGGCAGTGGCCGCGCTGGACGTCTCGATCCAAGCGCAGATCCTTCAGCTCCTGAGCGAGATCCGCCGGGACACCGGGGTGGCCCTGGTCTTCGTCAGCCACGACCTGGCGGTCGTCCACCACATCACGGACGAGGTCTTGGTGATGCGCCGCGGCACGGTGGTGGAGCAAGGACCGACGGCCGGGGTGCTGGCCGGTCCGCAGGACCCGTACACCCGGCTGCTGCTGGCCTCGGTGCCACGAGCCGGCTGGGATCCGGCGGATGCGGTCACTGCCCGGGCCGCCGTGGCCTGAGCCACTGAACCAACTCAGCGGATGACGTGGGACCAGCCGGATACGCCGTCACCGCCCGTACGGCTACGGATCGGCCGCACAGCCACACCACTCGACCGTGCCGCCGTCACCGGACTCCACACGGTCCTCGGGGCCTGACTACGGCTGAACAGGCCCTGACTCGTCGGTACCCGCATGACAGTGAAAGGGGGACCTGCCGGCAGCAGGAACTCAGCCCAGTAGCGGATGATGTAGGGCTCCTCACGCCCCATCCCCGTCGAAAGGGATGCGTCATCTTCGACCGACATCCGGTCATACCTGTACGGGGAGCGATGCGCCCGAAGCCACGGGCGCTCTGCTCAGGCCTGGCCTCGCTCGTCAACGGCACCGACGACACCTCGGCCGTACCGGCCTGCCCGACGGCGGCCGGAGCATCAGGTGCTGGATCCGGTCGCCGGTAGCTGGGCGGGAAGAGGAGGGTGTGCCCGTAACCACATATTCGAATAAACATGGCATTTACATGTGCCCGCGTACGACTCCCCCGGGACCTGCGCGACGCCCGGCTCGCCCTTGAACCGGAGCCGTGCCGCCTACGAGCAGTGCGCAAAGACGCGTGGTCGACTGAGTCGGCACCTGGCTGGGAGTCCGAGAAGCAACTGCGCTCCAGCTACCGGTCGGGCAAGGACGACAGCCCGGCTACACGGAGGAACAGGGCCGCTGAGGTCGCCCGCTTCCAGGCGCGGCTGCTGAAGCTCAGCATCACCGTGCCCACACCCCCGTACTCGGCGATGGACAGGAGCAGGAGTGTCGGCACTCATGCCGACACCCGCTTCTGCCGGGATATGCGCTCCCCCAGCGGGCCGGAGCGATCAGAGCGGGATGCAGTTGCCGTCCGTGCTCCGTAAGCTGGTGAACGGCGCCGGGCCGGCCGGACTTCACGCCCGCCGGCTACGCGCAGCAATTCCGTGGAGCAATCGCGGCGGCCACCGATATCGACAGCTGACCTTGCCATTCGGCGTCACGCCGGGCGCCGGACCAACTGCTCAGCGACGCATCGCTACTGATGCCCCTGACGTGGAGCCATTCATGACCACACCGCGGGACCTGTTGATCGCCGCCATGGACATGGCGGCCAGTCGTCCTCTGGAACGAGGCGATCTGTCGCTTGCGCTCGCGGGAGCCGAGGTGATCGACCTCCTGGGTGCCCAGGCCATCAGACTGGACGGCGATCAGATCGTGCCGAGCCACCCGCCGGCCATAGCTGATCGCTTGTTGGACGAGGCCGCGTCGTCGCTCATCCGAGAAGCGCCGTACGAGTCGCTCGAAGACTGGCTGTGGCGCAGAGGTCGCGGTCTGTCCTCGGCCTATCTGGCCGCCCTTGAGGCGGAAGGGCAGCTCACCCGGCCACACCGCCCCCGCTGGATGCCTTCCCGGGCCAGTCGGACGGTGTTGGTCGATTCGCCCGCTCGCCGCGAGGCGGCTGACCGCTGGACATCGGATGAGCCCATCCTCGCCGCCCTTGCAGCGGCCGTCGGAATCCGCGACAAGCCAACTGGTGACTCCCCTGGCGTGGCCGACGACGCGGTGGCGACGGTGCTCGCCGCCGTCGATGACGCGTTGAGGGATCTGGAGTTCCAACGGCAACGGCGAGCCCTCGACGAGGCGGCCTTCGACAACATCTGGCGAGGCGAATGACGAAGGCGCACCCGGTGTCGCCGGCCCTGTGGCCTCTCTTCGATGCCGCCGTCGAGGTCCGGATACAGGCTCCGGACGGCGCCCGGACGTATCACGTCAGTAGGCGGCACCCGCCGGTCCAGCTCATGCGACACCAGCAGCTCAGCGATCTGCCCACCATGTGCTCCGCGTGCCGAAGTACGAGGAACAACTCCTCCGCGGCGGGGAAACCGGTCGAAAACCGGGTCCTCACCAGCCTCGTACAGCTCCCGCAGCCGTAGCACCAACGGTCCTCTCGGCCGCATCCAACGGTCGGACTGCCGTCTTCGGGAAGGACCCGCTCGAACTCGGTGTCCTCGGCCGTCGGCTTGCTGCTCGGCCGATCGTCTGCCCAGTAACATCCCCGGATGCGAACCATCGAGACGCTGGTCCCGGGCGCCGCGCGGGCCGACACAGCCGGCCTGCGTAAGCTCGACGCGGACGAACTCGCGCGGTACGTGGCCGATTCGGCGCACCCGTGGTGGCGCCGCAGGGCCTGTGCGGTCGCACTGGCCGGGCGCGTGCCGGAGCGGCGTGTCGCCGACTTGGCGGCGCGCGTCCGTGATCCCGGTGACGTGGGCGAAGTACGCATAGCGCTCCTGGACCTCCTCGCAGGCCGAGCGGAACTCCTGCCCTGGCTGCAGCACGAGGACCGCCGGCATGAGCGTTCGTTCGGCGTGCCCGAAGCGATCCTCAAGGCGCGCGGCTCGCTCGGCGACCGCTCGGCCGCGGGTGAATTGGCAACACTCGCGGCCTCTCCCTGGCCGCGCAGCCGGGTGGTCGGCGAGGCCGGGCTGGACGCGCTGGTCGCCCGGTACGGGGTCGAGGCGGTCGTGCGCGACATCGGCGTCGCACGGCCCGAGGACCGCGCCTTCCGCGTCCGTATGCAGCACCGCGCCGGGCAGGACGTGACCCACACGCTCGCGGACCCCGACCGGGAAGTCGCGTACCTCGCCCAGTCGCTCCTGACCGACCCGAAGCGGCTCCGCTGCTACCTCGACGAAGCCCCGCCGACCGAGGCGAAGTTGTGGGCCGCATACGCGCTGCACCGGCTCACTGATGACGCCGCCGAGACCCGGGCGATCTACGACAGGCTGGGGCGTCCCCGGGTCGAGGTCGCCGGTCTGGACGGCGAACTCCGCAGCGCGATCCTGCACGAGTACGCACGCGGCTGCGAGCGGCAGAGCGATCCGCGGTGGCGGGTCGAGGCCCTCTGCACCGAACCGCCCGTCCGCCCCGACGAGGAAACGCAGCTCCGCCGGGCAACGGCCACGCTCGCCACGGCGGCCTCGCACCGAAGCCCCCGGTCTCCTGCGGCGAGGACAACCGACAGGGCGGCGGCACGTACCACGTGATCAGGTGCGGCGAGCGCGAGCTCTTCATCAGCACGCTCGGACGGTTCGCCACCGGGGACGACGCCGGTCTTGTCGCCCGCCAGGCCCTCGAAGCGGCCGGCTTCCGTTGGATCGACGAAACCACCGGCGCGATCCGGGTCACCGATCTCTGCGTGTACTACTTCGGCGAACGCGAACCCCTCGGAGTCGGCGCCCTGTTGTTCTACTGGCAGGACTAGCGACTCTCCTGAGGTCCGGTGTTCGGCAGTCCCGCATCAGATCGGCGACGGGCTCCCGGAGCGGGGAGAGCGGACAGGGAGATCTGCTGCCGTCGGCCCGTCGTCGTGGCGGTCGGTGAGGTGCAATCGTTGTGGTCAGATGTCGGAGGCCGGCAGCGGGGCTGGGGTGCTCGGGGCGGGAACGATTCTCAAGGGCGTGAGTCGTGTTCGGTGGCACGAACTGCGGCATGCCTACGGGTCCGCTGCCGGTGTTCCCGGCATGCTGGCGCGGATCGCCCGGGGCGACGCCGGGACGAGTGAGGTCGCCCTGAGCGATCTCGCGCCATGGATCGGTGAACTGGCCGTCTTCGACGCAACGGTCGCCGCCGTGCCCTTTCTGTGGGAGCTTGCGGTCACCGACACCGTTGCATGCCGGACCGGCGTGATCGAGTTGTTGCAGGCAGTCCTTGAGCATGCCAACCCTCCACAGGCAGAGGTGCAGCTGCAGGCCCACCGGACCGTGCTGCTCGGCCGGCTCACGGCCGACCTGCCCACACGGGATGCTGACCCTGCTGTGAGGACAGCCGCCCAGGGCCTCCTGGACGCCATCGACCACCACAGGTGCGGTACGTGCCGCCCGGCGTGAAGCCGGGCGTGCCTGCGGATCGGCGTGGGTCATCTGTTCTGGTTCAGAGAAGCCACCAGGCCAAACTGATGGCACCGGTCCACAGAGGCTGCGGCAGCCCTGCTTCCAGGCCCTCCGGAAGCATCGGCTGAGCGGCAGCGGGCAGTCCCCGGCGGCGCAGAGCAGGGCACCCCGAGACATACCACGGCCGGTGAAGCGCGGGCTTCACCGGCCGTGGTATGTCTGTGGGCGCGGCGCGGGACGGTCAGGCCCGGGTGGCGCAGATGGTGTTGTACGGCCTGCCCGGGCTCGGGAACAGGTCCATGGGACGGTCGGTCCCCGACGGACACTCCTCGGCCGTCTTGGTCAGGCCGAGCACCTTGCTCACGCCGCTGCCCCCGCCGCCGCAGGCGACTTCCTCGGCCGAGTCGTCCACGCAGTCGCCCTTCACCAACTGCCCGCCGCCGGCGCCGGCATCACCGGGGTGGTCGCCGGACAGATTGCGGCCGCAGATGGTCTTGCTGGGGATACCGTCACTGGCGTCGCCGGAGCCGAGGGAGAATTTCACCGAGATGATCGCATCCGTCCCGGGCGGGCACTGAACGGAATCGGTGAAGATGGCACCGTCCTTGACTTCGAGAGCCTTGATCGTCGCCTTGGGGTCGTCGCAGTCGAGGCCCTGGTAACCGTCCTTCGACTCGCTGTGGTCGGGCCCGGCACAGTCACCGGCCTTCCAGTCCCTGGCCTCGTGGTCATCACTGGATGACTGGCTGCAGGCAGTGGTGGCCCCCACGACAAGTGCGAGAAGCAGTACCGCCTTCGAGCAACCGAGGAAAGTCGTACGAGGGCTGCCCGGCGGTAAGGAAACGCTGCTGCTCCAGGGTCGCGTGCTGCCGTGAACGCTCATGCTGCTCCTTGGGTATGTGGCGTGGCCCGCACGGCACTCGGCTCGGCCCGCACGGTGGCTCGCGCGCGTGAGGACGACAGGAGGGAGCGCTGCGGTTCCTGGGCTGTGCCGGTTGGCCCGGTTGCCGATACGGATCCTGCACCGGTTGGCACCCTGTTGCATGTACGGATGGTGCTCCGGTCGCACTCCGCAAATGCGTTGCTCCGCCGTGCAGACAGGCGCGAGACCCAGAGCATGTTCGAGCACGATGGGCCTGCCCGGATACCACAGGACACCCTCGGCCCCGTGCGTGCTGTGGCTGCGCAAAAAAGCAGGTTGTCCTGCCCCGTGACGGGACAGGACAACCTGCTCGGGCAGTAGCGGGCCGGTCAGGCCTTGACCTCGGCCCCGGATACCTCGGAAGCGGCGTGCTGCGAAACGGCGGACTCCGGCTGTGCACCTGCCCTCACGGGGATGAGGGAAGCAACGACCGCAGCCGCGAGACCCACGCCGCAGCCGATCAGCATGGCGATGCGGAAGCCGTCCTCGGAAGGGAGGGCATATCCGCCGAAGTCGGTGGTCAACTGGGCCAGGACCACACCGATCACGGCGGCCGAAACCGAGCTGCCGATCGAACGCATCAGTGTGTTGAAGCTGTTGGCGGAGGCGGTCTCCGACTGGGGCACCGCACCCATGATGAGGGCCGGCATCGCGCCGTAGGCGAAGCCGACGCCTGTGTTGCAGACGATGGTCACCACCAGCAGGCTCCAGGTGGAGCCAGAGCTGATGAGCGGCACGGAGATGCCATAGCCGACGGCAATGACCAGGCTGCCCACAGCCAGGGTGACCTTGGGGCCCTTGGCGGCAGAGAGCTTGGCACCGATCGGCGACATGACCATCATCATCAGGCCCGCCGGCGCCATCCACAGGCCCATGGCGAGCATCGACTGACCCAGGCCGTAGCCGGTGGCCTTGGGCAGCTGGAGCAGCTGGGGCACGACCAGGGACTGGGCGTACATCGCGAACCCGACCAGGATCGAGGCCGCGTTGGTCGTCAGTACCTGGGGCCGGGCGGTCACCCGCAGGTCGACCAGCGGATCGCTGAGGCGCAGCTCCCACCAGCCCCAGGCCAGCAGCACGATGACAGCGGCGGCGAACAGACCGAGTGTGGTGCCGCTCCCCCAGCCCCAGTCGGCGCCCTTGGAGACGGCGAGCAGCATGCAGACCAGCGCGCTGCCCAGGCCGATGGCACCGAGCAGGTCGAAGCTGCCCGAGACGTTGTTCTCGCGGTCCCCGGGCACGAAGATCCAGATCAGGGTGCCGACGGCCAGGGCGAGGGCGGCGACCACCCAGAACAACACGCGCCAGCTGGCGTTCTCGGCGATCGCGGCGGAGAAGGGCAGACCGAGCGCGCCGCCCACCCCCATGGATGCACTCATGATCGCGATGGACGAGCCGAGCTTCTCCGGCGGCACAACGTCGCGCAGGAGGCTGATGCCCAGGGGTACTACGCCCATGCCCAGGCCCTGCAGACCGCGACCGGCGATCATCGGGATGACGGAGGAGGACACGGCGCAGACCACTGAGCCCGCGATAAGTGGGATCAGGGAGGACAGCAGCATGCGCCGCTTGCCGTACATGTCGCCGAGGCGCCCGGCGACGGGCGTCGCCACGGCGGCTGCCAGCAGCGTGGCAGTGATCACCCATGAGGCGTTCGACACGGAGGTGTCGAACAGCTTCGGCAGTTCCGCGATCAGCGGCACTACCAGAGTCTGCGTGATCGCGGCCACGATGCCCGCGAAGGCGAGGATGCCGACAACACCGCCTGAGCGGGCTGCGGGCTGGGGACTGTCCACGGGGTACTCCCTCTTGCTCTTCGGGGCCACGGCGAGATGCACCATGCAATCGATGTGCACCATACACTGAATGTGCATCATGCACTTTGCATGCATCATGCATACAATCTGTGATATATCTACTGGAAGGTGACCTTCCCGAAGGGAAGGCAAGCCCGCAGCCGAAGGAAACCTTGCGTGGACATGCCCCTTGACCGGATCGAGTTCGAGACCATGCTTCTCGGCCGGCACATGAATCTGCGCACCTACCGGGGCAACAAGCGACTCGACCGCAGCGCCTACATTCTCCTCAGCCGCATCCAGGCCGAGGGCCCGCTGTCCATCAGCCAGCTCAGCGACGCTTTCGGCCTGGACACCTCCACCCTCAACCGGCAGACCGCCGCCATGTTGCGAGCCGGCGTCGTCGAGCGCATCCCCGACCCCGAGGGAGGCATCGCCCGAAAGTTCGCCATCACCGCCGAAGGCAAGCGCCGCCTGGACAGCGACCGGGCCGAGAACGTGAACGGCCTGGCCCACGTGCTGGCCAACTGGACACCCGAGGAAGCAGCCCAGCTCGCAGACTGCCTCGGGCGGCTCAACCGCGACATCGAACGCCTCGACGGCCGCCCCTGGCCCCGCGACTGAACCCGCCCCCGTCCCTGATCGAAGACTGAAGGATGACGCAGGCGGCAGTGCGGGCGTGAAATGACGAGGCCACCCCGGCTCACCAGGTCGAGAACCATTAACGGATCTATCGGGATGAGCCGGTTGCCGGCTCGCAGGGTTCCCTGACCCCGGCCCAGCAGGTGATCGTGCATTGTCTGTACTCCCGGCACAGTGACGGCCTGGTCCGCCAGCGCCACCTCGAACAGATCCTGGAGTCGAGCGAGCCGTGGGTTGTCCCGTTCGTCGTGCAATTGGCCGGCGAGTACGTTCTGGAGATCCTTGAGGCGATCGGACAGGGGCTTCCCGGGCTCGCTGTCCCGGGCTCGGACCAGCGCAGGCTCTACGGTGAATTCATCGCGCGGAACCCTGCTTTCTTCGTACGCACGGAGCGGCGCGTGGTCAGCTACTGGTCGTGCTATTACCGCTGGAAGTACGGACCGTTCGGGACATACCCGGGGTGTGCCCTGCTGGACGCGTTCCGGGCGGCCGCATCGGAACTGGCGGGCACACAGTGGCCGCGCCACACTCCGCCCTCACTGGCGGTGAGCGACTTCCGGTCACCCCTTCACACAGCCCCAGCACTGCGTTCATACCGCCGTGGGGTGACATCAGAACTCGTGCCGTCCGGGCAAGTCACCGCTCAGCGGGAGTCGAAAGCCGAGGTCGCGCAGCATCCCGGTGACCAGGAAGCCCGCAACTCCCAGGCCCATCAAGGCCAGTGAGGCCCCGCTCGCCCATACGCCGAGTACTTCATGACCCCGGCCTGTCCCTGCCGCCACCGCCGGGCGGCAGGGTATTGACCCCGCCGCGCACGGCTGGGTCTGGGGTCACGCGGGGAGGGTGTCGACGGTGGGGACGACGGTGCCGAACAGGTCGGTGATGGCGGTCAGGGCGGCGGCCTGGAGGGTAACGGCGGGCAGGACGGCGCCGTCGGGGGTGGTGAGGGCGCGAGTGGCGGTGGTCTCGGCGACGACGGTGGGGCGGTAGCCGAGGTTGAAGGCGCCCTGGGATGTGTAGTTGACGCACATGTGGGTCATGAAGCCGCCAATGACCAGGTCCTTGCCGCTGCCCGGGGCGGCGCCCAGGTCGGTCAGGGTCTTCTCCAGTTCGGTGAGGTGGAAGGAGTTGGGGAACTGCTTGACCACGACCGCCTCGCCGTCCGCCGGGGCGACTTCGTCGCTGATGGCGCCGATGTGGGCGTGGATGTCGTAGGGGGTGTTCTCGCCGCCGTCGTTGATGATGTGGATGACCGGGGTGCCCGCGGCGCGGGCGCGCTCCAGCAGGCGGGCGCCGGCTGCGAGGGCTTCCTCTGCGCCTTCCAGGGCCATGACGCCGGTGCGGTAGGTGTTCTGGAAGT
Source organism: Streptomyces sp. NPDC048473 (assembly GCF_043200155.1). Taxonomy (NCBI): domain Bacteria; kingdom Bacillati; phylum Actinomycetota; class Actinomycetes; order Kitasatosporales; family Streptomycetaceae; genus Streptomyces; species Streptomyces sp. NPDC048473. The sequence goes on along the minus strand of NZ_JBICXE010000009.1, from coordinate 207,830 downwards.
CGATCATGACCAGGATCGAGTCGCTCAGTCTGGGCGGCTGGTTGTCCAGGCCGATGACGTCGCGCAGGGTCGTGGAGGGCTGGTCCGTGCTCATCAGGTGCCTTTCGTTGGGGGAATGAGGCATGGCGGAGCTGCCTGCCTTGCCTGCGTACTGGGGGATATCGGTGCGTGGAGGGGGTCAGGTGGTCTGGGTGCGGAAGCGGCGGCGGTAGGCCGCCGGGGTGGTGGCGAGCTGCCGCTTGAACGCCCGGTGCAGGGTCTCCGCCGAGCCGAGCCCGGCCGCGGCCGCGACCTGGTCGAGCGGGCCGTCGGTGGTCTCCAGCAGGCGACGGGCCACCTCGACCCGGGCGGCTTCGACGTAGGCGGCGGGACTGGCGCCGGTCTCCTGTTTGAAGACACGGGCGAAGTGCCGCTCGCTCAGGCACATCCGGGCCGCCAGCACCTCCGCGGGCAGGTCCTCGTCAAGGTGGTCGGCGATCCACAGCCGCAGCTCGTCGATGTCACGGCGAGCGGAGGCGGGCCGACTGAGTGGCACGGAGAACTGGCTCTGCCCACCCTGCCGCTTGAGGTACATCACCAGCTGCCGGGCCACCGCCAGGGCGACGTCCTCGCCCTGGTCCTCGGCCACCAGGGCAAGCGCGAGGTCCAGGCAGGCGCTGATCCCGGCGCCCGTCCACAGCCGACCGCGGTCGGTGCGGACGAAGATCGGATCCGGGTCGACCGTGACGGCCGGATGGTCGGCGGCGAGCTGGGCGGCGGTCGACCAGTGCGTGGTCGCCGTCCTCCCGTCCAGCAGCCCGGCCGCCGCCAGCACGTGCGCACCCACACACACCGACGCGACCCGCCGGGCGTGCGGGGCGGTCTCCTTCACCCATGCCACGACATCGGTGTCGATCCGGGCCAGGGGGCCGTCGTCAGTCATGTCGACCGCGCCGGGCACCAGCAGCGTGTCCACTTGCCCGCCGACCTCATCGAAGGCCAGATCGGCCAGCAGTCGCACACCCGCCGACGTCCGCACCTCGCCGGCAGCCGGCCCGGCGAGGCGGACCTGGTACCCGGCGCGGCCCACGGTCTCCCGGTTGGCCAGCGCGAAGACCTCGGCCGGGCCGGTGACGTCGAGGAGATCGACATCGGGGAAGACCGCGATGACGACACGGTGCGAAAGGGGCATGCACCCATCCTCACCGCGACCACCCATGACCGCAATGACGGCTAACTGTCACATCCAGACATGCGGCCGAGCCCCCGGCGCCGACGTTCCCGCATACGACGGGAGCAGCCTTGCCCTCCGCCAGGGCGAATTGATCGTGCTGGTCCGGGAGAACCGCTCGGGCGAGACCAGACTGTCGGCCCTGCTCACCCGGCTACGCGTCGCCGCGTCGCCGACAGCGGCACGGTGACCACCGAGGCGTTGCGGCGTTCACCGGCATCCCATGCCTGCGCACGATCCGGCACGGGTTCTCGGGCATCGGTTCCGCTCGTTCTCCGGCCGGCAACCACCACGCCGCCCTCGTCCCGCCGACCGCCTGCTCCTCACCGGACAGCGGACCTGCCCAAAAAGCCCCTGCCAGGGCCTGACCCTCTACCAACAAGGCACAGCGCAGTGCGCATTCGACCGCGGGCCCGGAAAGGGGAATCGGCTGCCTGGCCATACGGCTGGGCGGTTCCTGGGCGGCCGGGATGTGGGGCGGTGTCTGCCGCGCCGTTGTCACGTTGTCCGCCCAGGTCGCCGGGTCCTGCTGAGGGCTGCTGCGCACGGTGGGGCTGTTCCGGCTGGGCTGGCAGTGGCGCGCCGTCCGGCTTTCGTACGGCGTGGCAGGTGTGTGGGTTGTCGGGCGTTGGTCGGGTGTGGGCATCCCGTGCCGGGGTGTCCCGGCCGGGGTACGCAGACCGGAACCCCGGCCCGATACCGGCGGGCCGGGGTTCTGTGTCAGGCGGTGAATCGATCACCGGCCTTTGTAGTGGTGCTCGATCACCGGCCGCCTCCTTCGCCGCCGCCGAAGCCGCCTCCTTCGCCGCCGCCGAAGCCGCCTTCGTCGCCGCCGCCGTAGCCGCCACCGTCGTGGTGGCGCTCGATCACTCGGAAGCTGCCCACGACTCCGTCGCGGACCTTCACGCCGCCCCGGACACGGCCCGGGAAGACGCCGTCGCTGGAGCTCCAGGGACCGACGGTCGCCAGCGGGGCGCCGTTGTCGCAGGTCGCCCCGCGGAAGACCTCGACGGTCCTGCGGCTGTCGTTGCGGATGTTGAGGCTCCTGGAACCGAGGCCGCTGACCACGGTGACGCAGCCGCCCGCTTCGGCGGTGTAGGTGCGCTCGTTGATCTGGATCCGGCCCTCGTAGTGGCGCCGGTCGCCGTGGCCCCTGTCGTTGCCCCGGTCCTCATTGCCCCTGCCTTCATTGCCCCTGCCCTCGTCGCCCTTGCCGGCGTCGCCGCCATTGAGGGCCGAAACGGGGGCGGTGGCCTGCTGGACGACCGGGGCTGCCTGGGCCGGCTCGGAGGAGGCGGCCGAGGCGTAGGTGATGCCGGTGGCGGCCAGGGCCGCGGCGGCCGCGAGAGCGGCGGTAACGACGGTGGAACGCGTAACCATGTCACTTCTCCTGTCTCAGAGAGGTCGGCTGATCAGCCGGCCCGTGATTGAACGTACTTACGGTCCCGATAGCTGTCATATCGGACACGTTGAAGGGTTGGCGCCGGGCCGCCGATCGGGGTACACAAGACACCCATATGCTATTTCTAGATAATCTGATTAGACGTCAATTATCTTTATAGATAGGTAAGTTGATGTGCCGTTAGCCCATCCAGGCGACTTCCTGATGCTCGCTCACCCCTAATGCCAGCGTGTCTTTGTTGACAAGGACCGGGTCGGAGGTGCACACCGTCGTCCTGAATGCCCGTCAATCATGGTCCCGCCCGTCCTGACCTGCGGTGACGGCCCGTACAGCCGTTGGATGGCCCCGGCGCGCAACCGATCGAGGCGGACGGACACCCTGCGGCCCGGCCACGGCACAGCAGGCTCGCCCGTGCCTACGACGTGGCCAGTAAGCGGGCGCAGCCAGCACGCAGCGAGCCCCACCCTCTGACGCCGGCGATGCCGTCGCCATGCGACGGGTTCTGGTGAGTACGAGCCCGAGAACCCACGAACCCGAGCACTTCCCCCACACCGAAGTGGCACCATCCCCTCCTGGAAGTCCTGGACAGCATCCAGACCGCGCATGCAGCCACTCCCCGCTACCGACGGCCCCGGCAACGCGCTGGGCTGGTTCGACGCACTCCAGACCCGGGCAAATCGAGAACCACATCGCGGCACGGACAGGCACGACCTACCGGGCCACGGCCGAACCGGGCGGCGAGCACGGCTCACACACTCACGGTCGGACCACCGACAACGGGAAGACTGGGCCGAAGCGCCACCGACCACGACGCAGCAGCGGGCCGGCCGACTGGTCCAGTACGGCTCTCCACGACCGTCTCGACCTCCCCACAGAACAGCCTCCCGACCACGAACGACAGCAAGGCGCAGTCCGACAACACGGACCACTGTCAGGGCAACCGCGACGGAGACGCGAACAGCCACACACGCCAGGTGCTGTCGTCGGCCGCCCCACTCGTCGGATACCTCACCGCTGACTCCGAGGCCCTCGTTGACTCCGTCCAGCGGGTGGCTGGCCGGATGTGGGTGCCGAGACGCCTGATCACAATCGTCGACAGTTCGGCGGTGAGGCCCTGGAAGGACGGTGTTTGCGGGCCGGCCGCGCGGATGCCGAGGCAGTGGACCCGCCGCATCAATTGCTTGGAAAGCCGCCGTGGGTGCCGCGGTGCTGTCCTTACGAGCAGCTGCCGACGGTATCCCTCTCCTGGTGCAGCCCGGCCAGCACCTCGCAGATCCTCAACGGCTCTGATGCCGCGCCGAGTGTCGGCTTACGACCCTGGCTCCCCAGCCGCGTGCGCTCAAACGTTCTCGGTTGTTGGGCCACTCGGCGCGCCGGGGTCAGCAGCGAAGTCCGACGATGCCCCAGCCACGGCGGTCGGCTTCCACGACGACTTCGCCCCACCCCACGAGGAACTCGGCGAACGATTCAAAGTCGCAGATCCAGCCCCTCGGTACTGCGGCGTGCTCTGCGAACGGCTCCCGCAGGGTGTCGAGTTCAGGCTGCGCCTGAGCCCAGGAACGACTGATCGTGGAGACATCGCCCGGTGAGCACCACAACAGCTGTTCCACGCCCCAGGGACACTCCTGCGCGGGTATGTCTTTGACGTCCTCCCCAGCCACATACGCAAGACCCTGCCAGAACAACAGAGACGCAAAGTGGTCCAAAGCGGTGCGCAGGCCTGGATCAGCGAAGTCCCGGACGTCTTCCCACCGCTCACCTGCCCAGAAATGCGGCTTGTAGGAGCCGAGGGTATTGCGGAAGGCGTACCTGCCGTACCAGCCGGCATCTGCCGCTGAAGGCCAGATCCACCCCGCCTCGTCGAGGCCACCCGATGACTCGTCCCCGAACGCAGCCTCGTGCAACAGATCGCCCCGCCGGCTCGCCGGTGCTGCCTCGACCCGCTCCCAGTCGACGATCAGAACTTCGATATCCACTCCCATTTCCACAAGGATAGGCCCGGCCGTGCCGAAGGTGAGGAGGTGGATGGCAGCGGGCACGGGTCAATAGGCCATTCAAACCAACGCAACTGGGGAGCCGGGTCCGTAAGCCGACCAGGTCATCGGCGATCGGCTGGTACGGCCCGTCAGCCTCCCAGGAACGGGAAGGCAAACTCGGTCACCGACCGCCTCGGCCACCGCGCCGGCCCTCTGCCCGCTACCTGCTCTCGTTCCGCGCGTCCTGTTCGGGAAGGACTGTCCGCCGGGGCTTTCGGGCCACTACGCCTCCCCGCGCCCGCCACCCGCCCTTTGCCGCCATCGCTCGGCTGCAACGCTGTTCTCCCGGGCGACCCAGCAGTCGAAATCCTCCACCGGATAAGCCGGGTCGACCGGCTTGAGCCGAATCTGTTCCCGCTGATCCATCCAGCAGATCTCGAAGTCGGCCACAGTCCCCTCGGCCGGCCACCGGGCGGGGTCGCGCCTCGGCAGAAGGACGACATCGACGAACCTGCCCACAGAAAGGCCTGGATCAACGAAGATCCCGATGGCACCGGGCTACGGCGCCGCCACATTCGCTGGCGGCGTCCTGCGATGTGGGGCCGCTTGGGGGTGCTCCGCGTGATCGGCAGCCAGCCGCGGGAGCCGTCAGCCCCTGATGTGCGCGCCCCCTGGGAGGTCAGCCGGTCGGGTCGAGGCACTCCGCCAGGAAGCCTCGCAACCCCGACCAGGCCCGCTCGGCGGATCGGGCGCTGTACGCGATCCCCAGCTCGGGCCGGTTCGCGCGTTCCGCCATGAAGGAGTGCGCGGTCTGGCCGAATGCGTGGAACTGCCAGTCGGCCCCGGATTCGGTGAGTTCCGCCGCCAGCGCGACGACGTCTTCCGGTCGCGCGAACGGGTCGTCCCAGCCGTGGTACACCGCAACCTTGCAGTCGATCTTCCGCGGAGTCCGTCCGGGCGGCGGGGTCAGCATGCCGTGGAAGGCGGCGACCCCGGTGACGGGTGCCCCCGTCCGGGCCATGTCGAGCATGCACAGTCCACCGAAGCAGAACCCGATGGCCGCGATGCGGGCGGCATCCACCTCGGGCAGCCCCGCGACGGTGGCGACCACGGCGGACAGCCGGTCCGCCAACATGTCACGGTCCTCCAGGAACGGCCGCATCAGAGCGTCGAGCTCCTGCCGTGTGGTGCCGCTGACACCCTTCCCGAAGAGATCCATGACGAACGCCTGGTATCCCCAGGGCAGTACGCGTTCGGACATCTCCGCCAGTACGTCGCTGCGGCCCTCTGCCCCGTGGCACACCATGACCGTCGGTACGGGACCGGCCGATGCGGCGTCGCGTACGAGGATCCCCTCCAAGGAGTCGGACCCGTGTCGGTAGGCAACTGTCTTGCGGGACGCCTCGATCTTCGGCACGGCAGACATCCTAGGGGAAGGCCTCCCATCGGAAAATGGGGCGTCGGTCGCTCGCAGCCAGGTCGGCATACCGCAGTGGGCGTACGCCGAAGCCCTCACCGGTCGTGGTGAGAGCCTCGGAGTACCACCGTCGGGACGCGGACCAGAGGCCGGCGTCGGACGCCCCTGGAGAGGGGGCCCGGTCCGGACTCGTCGGTCAGCCGACGTTCACATCGATGCAGGCGTAGAAGGCGTTGGCGGTGTCCGCGATGTTCCAGACCGCGAGGACCTTCTGCTTGCCCGTCAGGCCGCCGAAGTTCACCTGGTGGGTGACCGTGGCACCGGGCTGCGCACCGTTGTCATTGAACTCGGCGATCTTCTGCCCGCCGGCGAAGTACTGCCATGTGCTTGTGGCGTGCCGGGCTGTCAGAACCCATTGGAAGGACGTGGTCCGGCTCACCGGGGTGACTTTCCATCCCTTGGAGTCGTCATCGAGTTCGGCGAACCGGCTGTTGCCACCGCTACAGCTGGTCAGCCCCTTGGGACCTTCCACGCTCTGCGGCTCGTACTTGATGTCTCCGCAGCTCACGGTCCCGGCGGCACACTGAGCCTGGCGACTCAAAGGTGACGAGATGTATCCGTGGGCGCTGGCAGAACCGGCCGGAAGGCTCAGGGCCAGTACGGGTGCGAGTAAGGCACCGATGGCTGCGGCTGTCTTCCTTTTCGCGTGCATGCTTCTCCTTCACATGAGGCGTCGCTGCACACGTTCGGGCTGTGGGGGCCCGGCAGTGGCAGGCCGGCCTCTCCAGTGTGGGGGCCAAGAGGCGCGAAGGGCACGGCAAGATCCGCCACCGCGTACGCCGTGAAGTTGCAGGCGTCCGGAGGGCGGCCTTGCACTTGGACTAGACCATACCTATCGACGCGTCCACGTCAAGGGCGCCGACTTCAGCCCGAGTTGGCGACAGAAGCGATTTTCGGACGGGCCTCGACGGGCCCAACCACGCATATTCTCGGGGTTCACGCCAAGATCGCATGCGACAGGAGAGATCATGACCGCACGTCCCCCGGTTCCGCCATTCACGCGCGAGTCGGCGATCGAGAAGGTCCGGCTGGCCGAGGACGGCTGGAACTCCCGGACGCCCGAGAAGGTGGCACTCGCCTACACCGAGGACTCCCGGTGGCGAAATCGCGCGGAATGGGTCACCGGACGCGATGAAATCGTCGCCTTCCTGGCCCGGAAATGGGCCAAGGAGCTCGACTACCGGCTCATCAAGGAGCTCTGGGCATTCGACGGCAACCGGATCGCGGTGCGGTTCGCGTACGAATGGCATGACGACTCGGGCAACTGGTACCGCTCGTACGGCAACGAGAACTGGGAGTTCGACGCGAACGGGCTCATGAGTGCGCGGCACGCGTCCATCAATGACGCACCCATCCGGGAATCCGACCGGAAGTACCACTGGCCGCTGGGCCGCCGGCCGGACGGTCACCCCGGACTGAGCGATCTCGCCCTCTGACGCGCCGACCCGGCGGGGACAGCCGGCCGCGGGCGGCAGGAAGGGGCGTCCTTTGCGGGATATGCGCGCGCCCCATCGGGTGCCCCTTCCCGCCGGAGTGACGCGTTTCAGCCGGCGTCCGGAGCCGGGACGAGGCCGTCCTCGACCAGACCCGCCAGGACCGCCACACCCAGGGCCTGCACCGCGGACTGCGGGCGGACCATCACGGTGAACTCCTTGATCAGGCCCGCCTCGTCGAACTGCAGCAGGTCGATGCCATGGATCTGCTTGCCGTTCACGTTCGCCCGGAAGAGCAGGATCTCGGACGGGGCCTGCGCCCCGTCCGTGCTGGTCTCGGCCGATCCGTCGAAGCGGCCGACGTAGCGGAAGTCCTCGAACGTACGCAGCAGGACCCCGAACAGCCCAAGCACCATGGGTCGCCCCTCGAACGGAGTGAACTTCACCGGGCTGTAGAAGCGAACGTCCTCGGTGAACAGACCGTCCAGTGCGGCGAGATCGCGCTTCTCGACAGCGGCGCGGAAACGGTCCGCGGTCTCGGCAGACATCATTGACCTCCATGCTCAATAATCTGACTATTCACTTTCATGAGTATCATGAAGGGGCAGACAGCTAAAGGGAAGGGTGGTCCGGGCCGTGGCCTTGCGACATGCGGTGCTGGCGGCACTGCTGGACGGGGAGTACAGCGGGTATCAGCTGGCCAAGGCGTTCGATGTCGGCGTGGCGAACTTCTGGCACGCACTGCCTCAGCAGCTGTACGCCGAACTGGCCAAGCTGGAGAAGGACGGGCTGGTCGCAGGCCGGCAGGTGGTACAGGAGACCCGTCCCAACAAGCGGCTGTTCCATGTCACCGACGCCGGGCTCGCCGAGCTGGAGCAATTCGCCGCGGCCAGTGCGAAGCCGGGGTTCATCCGCGATGACCTGGTCGTCAAGGTCCAGGCGGTCGATCGCATCGGCACCGGTCCGGTCATCGATCAACTGGACGAACGGGCGGCTGCCGCCTCGGCCAAGGTCGAGCTCTTCGGCACGTTGCTGCGGCAGCTGCGCGGCGAGATGAACGAGGACGAGTTTCTGCTCAGGGGCGAGCGGATCGGACCGTATCTGACCTGTCTGCGGGGTCTCGCCTTCGAGGAGGAGAACAGGGACTGGTGCCTCCGGATCGCCGCGCTGCTGCGCCGACGGCAGGCTGTTGCGATGAAGGGCGATGGCGCCTGACCAGTACCAGGCTGTTCTGATCCCCTCGCTTGTCCGTCGTTACGTCGGTGGACGGCGCACTCCCCGGCGTCACCGTGCCGGAATCACGGCGCCGTCGTTGCCACACCGCGAGAATCCGTACAGCGGCACAGACCGTGCCCGCCCCGACGAGCAGGAATAGCATGGCCTCCCACGCCACTCCCCCGCCCGGCCGAACCGCATCCACCGGCCGCGACGACTTCCACCCCGATCTGCCCGACCACGACAACGGCCCTGGCGGCGCCGTCGGCAGCGAAGTCCCGCTGCACGCCCGGCTCCACCACATCCGTGCCGATGCGCTCGACGGTGACACCGCACAGACGGGCGGCATGCGGCGGTTCGCCGCGATCAGCGGAAGCAGGGTCGGCTCGCGGCGCATCTGGATGGGGCAGACTCATGTGGCGGCGCGGACCGCTTCGTCGAATCATCACCACGGCGCCTCGGAGACGGCGATCCATGTGGTGAAGGGGCACCCGGAGTTCGTGTTCCTCGACGATTCGAGCGGTGCACCCGAGGAGGTACGGATCCGCACCTCGCCCGGTGACTACATCTTCGTACCGCCGTTCGTTCCGCACCGCGAGGAGAATCCGAGCGCCGACGAAGAGGCGGTGGTGGTGATCGCCCGCAGCACCCAGGAGGCGATCGTCTTCAATCTGCCCGAGCTGTACGTGCTGGGGGACGAGCCCGACGCCAACTGACGGGCCAAAGGACTGACAGGATCAACGCGGCTCCCCTCCGGGACGTTTGGCGCAGATCCCGGGGCCGTCTCGGGGCCCACCCTGATTCAGCGGGCCCCCTCGCATCGCACGGTGGAGGCCTGAACCACTCCAGCCGCCATCGACGACCCGCAGCATCCGTCGACGACCGGGAGCGCTTCACCGCGGCGCTCTTCACCGGCGGACTGCTGCGGCACGTGTTCACGTTGCCGCCCGAGCATGTGACGGAGCGGATCGTGACCGCGCTCACCCGACTTGGCCGATGGTTCAGCCCGGCTGATGGACGAACCGGACGGTGAGCGCGACCGTGGCCGGGCCCTTGATCATGCCGCCCTTGTTCCATGTGAGCCCGTAGTCGGCGCGGTCCACGTCGATCTCCGCGCTCAGTGTGACCGCGGTCGGGGTGGACTCAGTGGTACGGGCCGAGAAGGCGAGCGGCCGGGCTTTGCCCACGACGGTGAGCAGGCCTGTGACGTCCGCGCGGCCTTCGGCATCGGGGATGACACTGTCCGCGGTGAACTCGAGCGACGGAAACCGGTCCGTGTCGAAGAAGTCGGGCGCCCGCAGGTGTGCGTCGCGCTTGGCGTTGCCGGTGTCGAGGGAGGCCGCACCCAAGGTGACGGAGCCCCGTGCCGACCCGTCGGCACTGACTTCGCCTTCGCCACTGACATCGTTGAAAGCGCCCTTGACCGTGACGAGACCCCAAATCGTCTTGTGCCGCAGAGCGACGGTCGTACCGGCCCTGTCGAGTATCCAGCGTCCCGCGGCGACGGCATCCGGGCCTGTCGAGCGGGTGGTGTCAGAGGGGTTGGGCATACGAATCACAGCTCTCTCGGTCGGTCGAGTCGTGCAGTGCCGGTGCGTCGACAGCACATGCTTGAAGCATAAACCTAACGCTGGCGATTAGGTAGCCAGCGAGATATTTACGCCTTCGCGTACTCTTGAACGAAGATCACCGCACGTCGGAAGGGTGGGGAGGGCGGGCCCATGGCACACAGCGCACGGCCGGAGAGTGCCGAGGGCTGTCCCAAGGCGGAGGACGCGGCACTTCTGCTGCAGTGGCACACCATGCACAGCGGTGTGCGGCGCTTGAACGAACAGCTCCTCGCGGACGTGGAACGGGCCTCGCACTCGGCGTCCTCGTCGCTCCAGGTCCTCTGGTACCTGCTGACGGTGCCGGATCACGCCGCCCCGATGAACCAGCTCTCCCAGCTGATGGGATTCTCCACCGCCGGGACCACCAAGGTCGTCGACCGGCTCAGCGAGGCGGGCCTGCTGGAGCGGCGGGCCTCGCGGTCCGACCGCCGGGTCACCTATGCCGCCCTGACTCCCGCCGGGCTGTCCGCCGCCGCCGACGCCTCGTCGGCGCTGGCCGCCGCCCTGCGTCGTCGCGTGGCGGCGGCCGGAGTCGGTACGGAGCGTTTCGCCGCCCTCGCGGCGGGCATCGCCCTGCTCGACCCGGCTCCGGGGCCTTGCACGGCCGGCCCCGGGCCGGAACTCCCCGGCGTCTGAGCAGATACCGGGCCGAGCCTCTCTCAGTGGCGCATCACCACCCCGTCACACCGTCGATGCGCTCGCGCAGCAGGTCGGCGTGGCCGATGTGGCGCGCGTACTCCCCGATCATGTGGACGTGGACCAGGCGCAATGAGTACACCTCGTCGGCATGGGTGAAGGTGTCGTCCAACGAGGCATCGGCGACGATCTCGTCCGCGAGCCGGCATTCCTCGACGAGACGCGCGTAGTCCTCGGCCGCGCGGGCCGGGTCCAGGTCCTCGAAGTCCGCGTCCTTGCCCTTCCCGGGGTCGTACATGGGGTCCAGCGTCTGACCGGCGAACCGCTGCCGGAACCAGACGCGTTCGACCTTCGCCATATGGCGGATCAATCCGAGGAGTGTGAGGTTCGACGGCGATACCGTCTGTTCGGCGAGCTGCTCGCCGGTCAGACCGGCGCACTTGTGCAACAGACTGCTGCGGAACCATGCAAGATAGCCGGTGAGCATCTCCCGCTCACCGGCTACGAGTGAACCGGGTGTGCGCTTCACATCAGGTGCTGTCCATGTCATCCCATGATCTTGCCTCGTACGCGCCGGATCGGGACAGGGTTTTCACATGCCGTCGGTGGGCTCGGTCGACCAGGTGGTCGTGGTGGATGCGGTGATGCCGGCGGCCACCCCGAGCACCAGGAACAGAACGAGCAGCCCCTTCCCCGCTCCACTCATGATCAGCGGCCGCGTGGCGGAACGTACTTGCTGCTGCGGTACGGAGAGCTCGTCGTCACCGAAGAAGCCCTTGGGGTACGCCGGGGTGAGCATCAGGAAGTATGCGAAGAAGCGCATCTCGTAGCGGAGTACGGCGGCCGTGGCCTCGAAGAGGGGGCGGGGCATACGCCCCAGGATCAGGGTGATCAGCCACCAGACGACCGATACTGCCCACCAACCGGACATGGCGAGGCTCTGCACGACCGCCGCCGGAATCATCAGGATCAGGCGGAAGAAGACGGCCGGCCGATTGAGGTCCGTGGGCCGGACTTCGATCTGGACCGGGTAGTCCGGAGGCGGGGCCAGGGCGAACGGCGGATAGCGGTCCACGAGCAGCATGCCGCTCGCGCCGACCCGCACGCGGTAGCCGAGATATCCGGCGAGGAAGCGGAAGACCGGTTCGGGCAGCCGTCCCAGGACCAGCGCTGCGAACCAGCCCGCGATGACGGTCACCACAGCGGCGATGTACAGGAAGAACAGCACGATGAAGTGCGGGATCAGCAGGAGCAGTCGTACGAGAACGGTCAGCCGGCGCTGTCGCGGCGGCTCGATGATGTCCAGCACCGGCTGCCACTCGCCGGTGGTCCACGCCCTCGGGCCCGGACTCCACTGCGCGTCGGCCATGTCGCTCCTCGTCGGCGAGTGATCCGTACGCCATCGGCGCACAACGACGTCACCCCACGTTGGGCCGGAGGGGAGCGGCACGCAATCGGCCACGGGCCGATCGGGTATCGCGGTCCAGGTCCAGGAGCTCCTGCGGAACTCGGGACCTGGACCGGCTGCCCTGCTGGGCGAGCAGACACAAGAACAGGCCCGCGAGAACCGTCTTCGCGGGCCTGCACGCGCCGGCTCAGGCGCTCCCGACAGTCCTGCCGCGTGCGGCCGGCCGGTCCTCCCCGGCGGGTTCGAGGAGGTTTCTGCGCAGTGCGGCCACCAATTTCTCGTCAGTTCCCAGGAGTTCGGCGGCGTAGTCACGGACGGAGCCGTGGGCCGCGGCGAGATCCGCCAGGAAGAACCGCATGACGTCGGCGGGCGCCCGGCCGTACCCGGGCCAGACCGGGTCCTGGTCGGCGTGGTCCGCCCGCCAGTCGGCCAGGAGCCGTTCGGTGGCGAGCTCGGTGAGGGTGAAGTCGGCGACGATGTCCTCCTCGGCCACACCGAGCAGGGACAGAACGAGTGCGGCAAGCAGCCCGGTGCGGTCCTTGCCCGATGCGCAGTGGAAGACGACGGGTCCGCTGCCCTCGGCCGCGAGCACGTCCAGGGCGCGGCGGAGCTCGGCGACACCGTCGTGGGCGACCTCCGCGTACCGGTCGGCCAGGAAGCGTCCGGTCTCCACATCCGGGCCCAGTGCTGCCTGGTCGTAGGGCCGGTGCTCGATGCTGAGGTGGTGGTAGCGCAGTCCCGGGGCGTCGGGTACTCGGCCCTTGGCGACGATCTCCCAGTCGTAGCGCAGGTCGATGACCGTGCGGACGCCCAGGGTCAGGAAGCGGTCCCAGTCCTCGCCGCGGAGCTTGCCCAGCGAGTCGGATCGATAGAGCCTCCCCCAGCGGACCGTGCGGCCGCCGTCCCCCCGATATCCGCCTACGTCCCGGAAGTTGTGCAGTCGCTCGAACGCTATATGTCTGTTCACGATGCAGAACTCTAGAGTGGCGTCGCCGTGCATGTCGGCGCGGTGCCGGTGCTCGGCCGTGGCCGGCTCGCCGCGCCGTACTGGCTGCGAGTCGGCGCCTTCGGCGGGGCCGAGCCGAGAATGCAGGCGTGTCTACTCCTGCCCTCCCCACCGGACGCGATCCACGGGGCGAATGGGCCCTACTGCTTCTGTCGGCCGCTTCCGGGGCTGCCGACGCGTTCGTCTTCATCTGTGTCGGCCAGGTCTTCGCCGGGGTGATGACCGGGAATCTGGTGCTGCTGGGCGCTTCCGCCGCAGGTGTCGGGGAGCACGGGGTGGCCCTGCGTGTGATCACCGCGCTGCTTTCGTACGGCTTCGGGGTCATGTGCGGCGCGTGGATGAGCGAGCGGTTGCGGTGGCCTCTGCCGGTGATGCTGCTGATCGAGGTGGTACTGCTCGCGGCGGGGGCCGTGCTGTGGGCGCTGGATCTGATCACCTCCGACGGTGACCGGCTCGGGCTGCTGGTGCTCATTGCCATGGCCATGGGGATTCAGGGCCGTATCCGCGCGACGCCCACCAATTACTTCACAGGCACGCTCACGTCTCTCGTCAGCCGCGTGACGCTGCGGTCGCGGAACCAGGGGGACTGCTGGGTGGCCGGTCGGCTGATCGCGGTCGTGGCGGGGGCGGCAGTGACCGCGCTGGCGGTTCGGTTCTGGCCGGGCGCCGCAGCTGTGGCGGCCGTGGTGCCGGCAGTGGGTGCACTGTTGGTCGAGTCGGTCCCCAGGAGACTGTCCCGGGGCTGACCACGCCCGGGTAAGCGGAAGCCCCGGCCGGATCGGGGGAATCCAGCCGGGGCAGCTCAGATGTGGGCGCGATGCGCGACATCCACACATAGGTGAACGATAAACCATCGCGCCCCGTTCCCAAGAATCCGCACCCCGGACTGTGATTCACGGCACGGATTCGGGTCTTCCGGTGGTACGGATCAGCCTCCGGCGGTTGCCTGGCTGCCGTAGCGGCGATTGAACTGTTCGATACGGCCGGCCGTGTCCAGCACCTGCTTCGTCCCGGTATAGAACGGGTGGCTCGCCGACGAGGTCTCCACGTCGATGACGGGGTAACTCCGGCCGTCCTCCCACGTCACCTGCTCATCCGCGTTCGCGGTCGAGCGGGTCAGGAACGCAGCCCCCGCGGCACGGTCACGGAAGACCACCGGACGGGAGACGGGGTGAATACGGGGCTTCATGCGCATTCCTTCCTTACTGCTGCGGGGGGATGGATGGGGTCGAGGGGCCCGACAGGGTGCAGCGGTCAGCGTTCCTCGCGGAAGAGGACGTGCTGCCCCACTACGGGGTCGAACTTGCGCAGGACCAGCCGGTCGGGATTGTTCCGGCGACTCTTGCGCGTCACGTAGCTCTGCCCCGTTCCGGCTGTCGACCGGAGCGTCACGACGGGTCGGGTCTCACTGCGCGCCATGGGCGCCTCCACTCTCTTGCGTCGACCCCACTCCACACTGATGGGAATGGGTATCGTTTTCGTTCTGGTGCTGTAACACGAGAGGGTCCAGCCGCATTCCCGTCCGCACATCGCTTCGCGCCCCCACCCGCGGCGGGGGTTCTCCCGCATATGCCCCGCTCCGGCCGGGCGCGCCACACAGGAACGGCGCGCGCGGGCGCGCAACCGTCTGCGCGCGCCGGGTGACTTGCGTCAACGTCCGTCGACAGTAAGGCTGTTCGACGGGCCGGAGCCCTGCGCAGCCTGTGGCATATGCCAGAAGCAACAACGCATCGAGTGTTGCCAAATCCCTTACGGGCTCCCGCAGCCTGTGCAACAGTCGTCTACGGTCCACCTTTCAGACCTGGTCGTGCCGCGCCTGTATCGGAGTACGAGATGCCGTCCCATCTGTTCGCGGACCGCCCCACCCCACAGCCACCCGAACGCGATGCCGTCGATGCGTTGATCAACCGGACCCGTCGGCTGCGTGGCGATGTGGATGCCGTTCGGCGGGACGCGGTACTGATCGACGAGGAAGACCCGCAGATGCGCTGGCAGCGCGCGCTCTGTGATCTGGCGGTCCATCATCTCGACGATCTCGGCGCACATCTGGGACAGCTCAGGGAGGGCCTTCCGTCGGATCCTCCGGAACAGCCCACGGGGACTTCGACGCAGGACGCCGCGGAGGAGACCTTCGACGAGCCGCAGCCCGGTTCGCTGATCGGCCGGGTGGGCAGCGCCGAGTGGAATCTGCTGACCGACGAGGTCACCTGGTCCGAGGAGCTGTTCCAGATCTTCGGCAGGTCCCCCGACGCGGGACCTCTTTCGCTGGACGACCTCCCATCCATGCTCCTCCCCGAGGATCAGCCCCTGCTCACCACTCTGGTGACGGGCTGTCTGGTCGACGGAAAGCCGATCGACGGCGAGTTTCGCATCCTGCGGACCGACGGCCGGATGCGCACGCTCCACATGATGGGCGAACCCGTCCTCGACGCGGACGGGTGCACGGCCTCCATGTGGGCGGTCCTGCGCGATGTCAGCGAACTGCGGCGCAGCCAGCAGGTGGTGCGCACGACCCATGACTCGCTGCGGCACCGTCAGCACATGGCGCGGACCGAGCACCGGATGGCGGTCGAGCTTCAGGAGGCCGTGCTTCCCCCGTGGCGGGGCTCGCTGCGGCTTCCTTCGCAGGGAGCGGTCGCACTGGACATCGCGGCCCACTACCTTCCGTCGGAGTCGAGCTCCCTGATCGGCGGTGACTGGTACGACGCGCTGGAACTGCCGGACGGCAGGACCGTCCTCACGGTCGGCGATCTGACCGGCCATGGCATCCAGGCCACCTCGGCCATGGCGATGCTGCTGGGCGCGCTGCGCGGGATGGCCATGGCCGGCATCGAGCCGGGGGCCTTGATGGGGCATCTCAATCAGTTACTGGAATCCTCCGTCCAACCCGCTCTCGGCAGTGCGGTGTGCTGCCGTTTCGATCCGGCCACCGGCACCCTCGTCTGGGCGCAGGCGGGGCACCCCGCACCGCTGCTGTTCCGCGACGGAGAGGGGCGCCCGCTGCTGCCACCGGACGGCGTCCTGCTCGGCGCGGCTTCCGGGGTCGCGTACGAGCAGGACGAAGTACACCTGCTGCCCGGCGATGTGCTGGTACTGCACACCGACGGGCTGAACCGTCACAGCGACCGGAGTGCGGGCCCGGACGCGCTGCTTGCTCTCGCGCCGCACTTCGCACAGGCCCGTACGGCACAGGAGTGCGTACGGACGGTCGTCGCGGAGTTCGGTGGCACCGAGCGCCTGGACGACGCGTGTGTGCTGATCGCCCGCATCGGGGCGTAGGGCACAGCGACACGCGCGCAGTGACACGGACACGCGGAACACCGGACACGGCGCAGTACGCAGGAGGGCGAGCCGCCTACGGGTGCCAGTGCTCGGACAGCCGGTGGCCGGACTGTGGTTGGCTGGACAGGTGATGGTCTGGGCGGCGCCTTCATCGCGGCGCCCGCATGTCAGATCTCCGACGAGCGCCTTGGCCGCTTGATGATGGAGCTCTGCGGCAGGGCGAGCTTGATCTCCTCGCGCAGGTCCTCGATCCTCGCGTAACCCGCGAACTGGCCCGTCAGCCGGTACATCTCACGCAGCCGGTCCCAGGTGCGGTGCGAGGAGGTCTCCCCCATCGTCACCAGGGCGAGCCGCGCATAGCGGTCGGCCTGCTCGGGATCGTCGGCGATGAAGCACGCCGAGGCGAGTGAGATGTAGTCGAAGATCTTGGACCGCTGGCGTCCGTTGGCCCGAAGCTCCAGTGCCTGCTTGGCGTGGCGCTGAGCCACGACCGCCGCCGACGGGTCGTGTTCGGCGAGCGTACGGAACGCCAGGGCCTGCATGCCGTGCAGATCCGCCTCGTCGAACAGCTGCATCCAACTGGGCGGCGGCACATCGCTCTTGTCCGATACGAAGAGCTCCTCGGCCATGCCGAGGGTGCGGCGCATGGCCTGGCCGCGGCCCATGGACGCCTGTGCCCATGCCTCGATGGTGTGCAGCATGGCCTGAGTTCTCGGCAGCACCATGTCTCCGGAGCCGGACTTGGCGAGCTTCATCAGGTCCAGGGCGTCGTCGGGACGGCCCAGGTGGACCATCTGACGGGCCGCCCTGGAGAGCGCCTCGCCCGCGCGCGGGCGGTCGCCGCCCTCGCGCGCCGCATGGGCGGCGATGACGAAGTACTTCTGGGCCGTTGGTTCGAGGCCGATGTCGTGGGACATCCATCCCGCGAGTACGGCGAGATTGGCCGCGACGCCCCAGAGACGGCGCTGCAGATGTTCGGGGTGGCGGAAGGTGAGCATGCCGCCCACCTCGTTGAGCTGGCCCACCACAGCCTTGCGCTGGAGTCCGCCGCCCCGGGACGCGTCCCAGGCGCGGAACACCTCGACGGACCGTTCGAGCGCCTCGATCTCCTCCGACCCGATGGGCGCGGCCTCGTACCGGTCGAAACCGGCTGGGTCCGCATGCAGAGGGTCGTCGATCCTTGGGGCATCGGCCGCCAGCACAGGGTCGGTGTGCAGCCAGTCGTGCATGGGGCCGGTGATGGTCGATCCTGCGGCGAGCGCGGCGCCCGCGCTCACCAAGCCGCGTCGGTTGAGCATGAGGTCCATTCCCGTGAATTCGGTGAGGACCGCTGCCGTCCGCTCGGGCGCCCACGGCAGTCCGTCGGGATTGTGCTGCTTCCCGACCTCCCGCTGTTTCCCCACACGCCCGCGTCGGCCGAACCCGAGGTCCTCGATGGTCACGACACGACCGAGCCGCTCGGTGAACAGGGCAGCCAGCACTTTGGGCACGGGATCGCGGGGGGACTCCCCCATGTCGATCCAACGCCTCACCCGCGAGGTGTCGGTGGCCAACTGCGGGTGGCCCATGGCCGCCGCCTGCCGGTTCACCATTCTCGCGAGTTCGCCCTTGGACCAGCCGGCAAGGCCGAACAGGTCGGACAGACGGGTGTTGGGTTCTCCGGTCACGTCAAGCCCCCAGGTTCTCGGCTGTGTTGACAGTAACCCCCTGTCAGATGCGTTGCGACTATTCGCCAGGGTTCGCCAGGGTGCGCCAGATGGTCTGCCACCCGCGGTCCGGTGTCAGGTAGGAAAGCGCCACCCCGCCCGGCAGCCCTAGGTACTCCCCAGGGTGCCGAACGGCCGCCGGCCGGGGCGGTGCACGCAACTTGTCGGCGCACGAAGGGATCTGTCTCGCCCATGTACACAGCATCGTCCTCCGTGACCGCCCCGCCCCGGCCGCTTCGTCCTCTGGGGGCGGGCGGCGGGCCGTACCTCGCTCCGCATGCCGCTCCGTCGGCACCCGGCACAGTTCGACCGCGGCGGCCGGCGGGGCTGGGCGGCCCGCCGCTCAGCGGGCGACTGGACCTGTCCGGCCCGCAGGGCGCCCAGCTGAGGATGGCGATCGCCTCGGTGCACCGGATCTGCCCGGAGTTCAACCCGGTGCAGGTGCTGCGCCGCAGCGGCCGTTCGGTACTCCTTGTCGGCACCACCGGCCGCACCACCGCGGTCGCCAAGTGTTTACTGGACCACTCCCCCGCGTGGTCGGAGCGGTTCCGTCACGAAATAGCTGCATATCGTGCGTTCGTCCGGCATCGCCCGCCGGTGCGGGTGCCTCGGCTCATCGCGGCCGATCCGGAGAACTGCACTCTGGTGATCGAGCGGATGCCCGGCCGGGTGGCGGCGCTGACCCGGCATCCCTCGGAGGCGCCGCCCCGTGCCGATGTGCGGGCCGCGCTCGGCGCGATCAGCCGGGTCAACGCCTGGCGGCCTGCTCCGGGTCTCTTCGACGCGCCGCTGGACTACGCCTCGCGAATCGCCCGCTATCACGAGCTGGGGCTGTTCACCGACCGCGATCTGGGCGATCTGCAGAAGCTGCTGCACGGTCTGGCGCATGCGGGCGGCCGTCAGGGGATGGGGCAGTTCTGTCACGGTGACGCGCTGCTGTCCAACATCCTGCTGTCGCCCACAGGTCCGGTGCTGGTGGACTGGGAGCACGCGGGCTGGTACCTGCCGGGCTACGACCTGGCGACGCTCTGGGCGGTCCTGGGCGACGCACCGGCGGCGCGGCGTCAGATCAGCCAGCTGGCGCAGGCTACGGGGCCTGCGGCGCGGGATGCGTTCCTGGTGAACCTGATGCTGGTGCTGACGCGGGAGATCCGTACGTACGAGACGGCTGTCCAGCGG
The DNA here is from genome assembly GCF_043200155.1 of Streptomyces sp. NPDC048473. Taxonomy (NCBI): domain Bacteria; kingdom Bacillati; phylum Actinomycetota; class Actinomycetes; order Kitasatosporales; family Streptomycetaceae; genus Streptomyces; species Streptomyces sp. NPDC048473. The sequence continues at coordinate 188,290 of NZ_JBICXE010000009.1, read as the reverse complement.
GCCATGCGGGAGCCGGTGCCGCCGGGCGCCGGTCAGGACCGGCCGGGTGCGCTCTCGTCGAGCGAGGAGCAGCGGCTGCTGCTGCGCCGGCTCCACGACGACTGCGCGATGGCCCGCCGGGCCGTGCGTGCCGCGGTCGGCACTCGCTGACCCTGCCCCGGGGGACGCGCGCTGCGGGTCCGGTGCCGACACACCGGGCCCGCAGCGCACAGTTGTACGCACCGGCCCCACGTCTCAAGATCCTGCGGGGCCGGTGCTTCCTCAGTGCTCGCGCACGATGTCCACGTCGGATGCCTTCACAAAGGCGACCCGGTGGCCGATCTGCACCGTCACGTACTTCTCCTTGCCGCGGAAGTACGAATGGTCGAGCGGGTACGAGGCGTCGATCGTCGGGGCGTAGAAGAAGCCCGTGGGCGCCTCACCGCCGCCGGGGTAGGACTGGCCGGCCTTGATGGTGTATTGCAGCGGCGAGCCCACCCGCTGGTCCGCGAAGTCCGCGGGGTACTCGGACTTCTCGGGGTATGCCACCCCGTACACCGGCACCTCCGTACGGCCCGCCTTCGGCTTGACCACGTAGCCGGAGGTGGGTGTGGTGGTCCGCGTGTGGGCCGGGGTCTGGAACCAGGCCTTCTGGCCGTACCACCAGATCGCCGTCCAGCCGGGGGCGTGGTCCGCGACGACAGCCTGCTGGGTGGCGCTGATCTTGCTGCCCCAGTCGGCGGCGCAGTTCGTGCCGGGCGAGCCGTCGGTGTGCAGGCCGGGGTCGGAGAAGAGCGGTGCGTCGGTGGACGGTTCGGTGTGGAGCGGGACGGCGCTGGAGCCCTGGACCGGCAGGTCGACGCCCTTTTCGCAGTCGCGGAACGCCTGCTGGTTCTTCTTGAAGTCCGGGTTGACGGTGATGAGTTCGCTGCTCCTGGGGGCGGTCGGCACGGTGGGCTTGCCGAGCAGCGCCATGAAGTGGTTCCAGTCCCAGTACGTGCCCGGGTCCCAGTGCATGCTCTTGGTGCCGGACGCGCTGGTGGGCGGCACACCGTCGTGGCCGATGATGTGCTGACGGTCGAGCGGGATGTCGTACTTGGCGGCGAGGTAGCGCACCAGCTTGGCGGTCGAGCGGTACATCTCGGGGGTGTACCACTTGGCGCCCTCGACGGCGACGCCCTCCTGCTCGATGCCGATGGAGTGGCTGTTGACGTACCAGTTGCCCGCCTGCCAGGCGACGTCCTTGCCCTTGACCATCTGAGTGACATGGCCGTCGCCCGAGCGCACCACGTAGTGGGCGGAGGTCTGCTTCAGCGGGTTCTGGAAGATCTTCAGGGTGGTGTCGAAGTCTTCCTCGGTGTCATGCAGAACAATGAATCTGATCTTGTTGGTGTGCGGCCGGTCCGAGGTGTCGTAGTTCCCGTACGTCTCCTTGTCGGCCGGATCACCCGTCTGCTGGTAGGCCGCCGGTACCCAGTCGCATTCGAGGCCGCGCGGGCATTCCGGCCGCACCCCGTCCGCACCGGCCTGCGCCGCGGGACTGAGCAGCGCCATGCTCAGTGCGCCGACCGTGGTCAACGCGAGTGCGAGTCCGGTCCTCTGCTTGGACGTCATGACAACCCTTCTTGGAGCCGTGCGTGATGGAGCCGTGCGTGATCCGATCTCACTGTTCCGCTGTGCGCGCACACTCTCTGACCTGAGGTGATAGCGCGTCAAGAGTTCAGTGGGGGTCATGAGTCGAGCCAGTGGACCAGACCACTGGCAGGGCGCCTGACCTGCGGTCGGAAAGAAGCAACTGGTTGCTGACAGCGTCTCGTTACCTGGGTTTTACGGAGCGGCCGGCCGACCGGCGGCATGCGCTCGCATGTCACCAACGAGCGCACTTTTTGTGTGACTAATCCCGGATGTGCGTGCCCCGAACGGCCGAAGGGTAGTGCTCGCGCGGACACGACCGGTCCGTGCGACGTACGCATGGAGATCTCGGAAAGGCCGGACGCACATGGCACAGCCCTTCACCCTGCCGGACTTCTACGTTCCGTATCCGGCGCGGCTCAACGTCCATGTCGAGGAGGCACGACAGCACACCAAGAAGTGGGCGCGCAGCATAGGGATGCTGGAGGGTTCGGGTATCTGGGAGGAGAAGGACCTCGATTCCCATGACTACGCGCTGCTGTGCGCGTACACCCACCCCGACTGCTCGTCCGAGGCGCTTTCGCTGGTCACCGACTGGTATGTGTGGGTCTTCTTCTTCGACGACCATTTCCTGGAGCTGTTCAAACGCACCCCCGACCGTGAGGGCGGCAAACGGTATCTGGACCGGTTGCCCGCGTTCATGCCGATGGACCGTGGGGCTCAGCTGCCGGAGCCGACGAATCCGGTCGAGGCGGGGCTGGCCGATCTGTGGGCGCGGACGGTGCCGAGCATGTCCGACGCCTGGCGGGTCCGGTTCGCCCAGGCGACGAAGAACCTGCTCAACGAGTCACTGTGGGAGCTCGCCAACATCAACGAGGGACGTATCGCGAACCCCGTCGAGTACATCGAGATGCGCCGCAAGGTGGGCGGCGCCCCGTGGTCGGCGGGTCTCGTGGAGTACGCGGCGGGCGCGGAGGTCCCCGATTCGGTGGCCGGCGAGCGTGCGCTGCAGGTGCTGCGGGATGCCTTCTCCGACGGCGTACATCTGCGCAACGACCTCTTCTCGTACCAGCGGGAGGTCGAGGACGAGGGGGAGAACAGCAATGGTGTGCTGGTCCTTGAGCACTTCCTCGGCTGTTCCACGCAGGAGGCCGCCGATGCGGTGAACGATCTGCTGACGTCGCGGCTGCAGCAGTTCGAGAACACGGCGCTCACCGAACTCGGTCCGCTCTGCGCGGAGAAGGGGCTTGACCCGGCGGACACGGCGGCGGTTCTGGCGTACGTCAAGGGGCTGCAGGACTGGCAGTCGGGCGGTCATGAGTGGCACATGCGCTCCAGCCGCTACATGAACGACGGCGGTGCCGGTGAGGCCCGGCTCGGCTTCGGTATGGCCGCGGCGTCGGTCCGGTTCACTCCCCGCTCGGAAACGGCCCGGCTGCGCAGCCACACCCATGTGCCGTACCAGCATGTCGGCCCGTCCCTGCTGCCCGACTTCGAGCTGCCGTTCGGTACGACGCTCAGCCCGCATCTGGACGGGGCGCGGGTACGGATCGTCGACTGGGCGAACCGTATGGGAATCCTGGAGGCACAACCAGAGGTGCCGGGATCACACATCTGGGACGAGGAGCGGCTCGTCGCGATCGACCTGCCACTGTGTGCGGCGGGGCTGCACCCGGATGCGACACCGGAGGAGCTGGATCTGTCCTCGCAGTGGCTGACGTGGGGGACGTACGGCGACGACTGGTTCCCGGTGGTGCACGGGCGGGCGCGCGACCTGGCGGGGGCCAAGCTCGCCAATGAGCGTCTGTCGCTGTTCATGCCCCTGGACGGGTCCGGGACGCCCGAGCCGGTCAATGCTCTGGAGCGCGCTCTGGCCGATCTCTGGGCGAAGACCTCCGCCGCGATGGACGCGAGCGGGCGCCGTGCCTTCCGGACGGCGGTCGAGGACATGACCGCGAGCTGGGTGTGGGAACTGGCGAACCAGGTGCAGAACCGTATTCCGGACCCGGTGGACTACATCGAGATGCGACGGAAGACCTTCGGCTCGGATCTCACGATGAGTCTGTGCCGGCTGGGGCACGGCAGGAAGGTACCGGAGGAGATCTACCACAGCGGTCCGCTGCGCTCGCTGGAGAACGCGGCGTCGGACTACGCGTGTCTGCTCAACGACCTGTTCTCGTACCAGAAGGAGATCGAGTACGAGGGCGAGGTGCACAATGGCGTCCTGGTGGTGCAGAACTTCTTCGGGGTGGACTATCCGACCGGGGTGGCTATCGTGCACGACCTGATGAAATCGCGGCTGCGGCAGTTTCTGCACGTCGCCGAGCAGGAACTGCCAGTGCTGTACGACGACTTCGAACTGGACTCGGAGGCCAGAGAGATCCTGGCCGGGTACGTGCAGGAGCTCAAGCACTGGATCGCGGGCATCCTGATCTGGCACCGGGGCTGCCGGCGCTACCGTGAGCAGGATCTGCGGCGGGGCACCGGCACCCCGTGGCACCTCAGCGGTCCCACGGGGCTCGGTGTCTCGGCGGCGCGGGTGACCGCGCTGTTCGCTCAGGCCTCGGCCACCAGCGTGTAGCGTCCGCCCGCCCGTGCCTTGAAGACCTTCTCGCCGCCCGCGAACAGCGAGCTGCGGACGGTCACTTCGCGGCTGCGGCTCGCCGTGATCACCACACGGCGGGCCTGCCCCGCGGCCCACTCGATATCGACGGTGAAACCGCCCCGGGCGCGCAGTCCGCGTACCGATCCGTCCGGCCAGCTCGCCGGGAGTGCCGGGAGGATCTCGACGGAGTCGTGCTGGCTCTGCAGCAGCATCTCGGCGATGCCGGAGGTTGCACCGAAGTTGCCGTCGATCTGGAACGGCGGGTGGGTGTCCCAGAGGTTGGGCAGGGTGGAGTTCTTCAGCTGTTCGGCGAGCATCTTGTGGGCGTGGTTGCCGTCGCGCAGCCGCGCCCAGAAGTTGATCTTCCATGCCTTGGACCAGCCGGTGCCGCCGTCGCCGCGTGCTCCGAGGGAGACCTTGGCGGCCTCGGCCCACTCGGTGCCCGGTTCGATCTGCCGGCCGGGGTGCAGAGCGAAGAGGTGCGAGACATGTCGGTGATCGTCGGCCGGGTCGTCGCGGTCGGTCTTCCACTCCTGGAGCTGGCCCCAGGAGCCGATCCGCAGTCCGGGGTCGAGCCGGTCGAGGGCCGTCTCCAGGCGGCTGCGGAAAGCGGGGGCGTCGCCGAGAGTGCGGGCGGCCTCCAGGGTGTTGGTGAGGAGGTCGTGGACGATCTGCTGGGACATCGCGGCACCGGCGGTGAAGTCGCCGTGCTCGGGAGAGTAGCTGGGGGTGACGACGAGCAGTCCGTCGCGAGGGTCGATGCGCAGATTGGCCAGCCAGAATTCGGCGGCCTCCTTCATCGCCGGGTAGGCGGTGGAGCGCAGGTAGTCGGTGGAGCCGCTGAACCGGTAGTGCTCGTACATCTGCTGGGTGAGCCAGGCGGCGGCCTCCGGGAACCAGAAGGCGGTGGACCAGTCGTGGACCCCGGTGAAGCCGTACGGGTTGGTCTCGTTGTGCACCACCCAGCCGGCGGTCCCGAACATCTCCTTCGCCGTCTTCCGGCCGGGGGCGCGCATCGCCTCGATGTAGCGGTCGTACGGTGCGGTGGTCTCGGCGAGGTTGGTGACCTCGGCGAGCCAGTAGTTCATCTGCAGATTGATGTTGCTGTGGTAGTCGGCGGACCACGGCGGGGTGGTGGAGTTGTTCCAGACGCCCTGGAGGTTGGCGGGCAGCGAGCCGGCCCGTGAGGAGGCGATCAGGAGGTAGCGGCCGTACTGGAAGAACAGCGCCTCCAGGGCACGGTCGGCGGGGCTCGTACCGTCCGTGTACTGGGCGAGCAGCTGATCGGTGGGCAGGTCGGGCAGTTGCTGGCCGATGTCGAGGGCGACCCGGTCGAAGAGGGCGCGGTGGTCGCGTACGTGGGTGTCGCGGACCTTCTCGTACGAGGACCGGGCGGCAACGTCCACAGCGGCGGTGACCGCCCTGTGCGGGTCGTCGCCGCGGTAGGAGGGGTAGTGGTCGGCGTAGTCGGTGGCTGCGGCGAGGGCGAACCAGGCGCTGTCGGCGCCGGTCACGGTGAGGGTGCCGTCCGCACCGGCGGTGACGGTGCCGCCGCTGGTCCGGATGCGGATCTGGGCCTCGAAGCGCAGGCCGTTGTCCTTCAGCGCGCCACGTACGGTGAGCCGGTCCTTGTCGGCGGTGGCGGTGTAGTCACTGCGGGGTGAGGTGTAGCGCAGGGTGAAGGACACCTGTCCCGGACGGTCCGCGGCGAGGCGCCCCGCAATGACCTTGCCCGGGTGGGAGACGAAGAACTCCCGTGTGTGGACGGCCTCTTGATGGGTGTACGTGACGGAGGCGAGAGCGCTTCGCAGATCGAGTGTGCGTCGGTAGGAGGCGTCGGGGGCGGCCGGGACGTTCGGCAGGTCCAGCCGCAGGTCGCCGAAGACCTGGTAGGCGCCGTAGCCGCGGCGTGCCTGGCCGAGCTCGGCGGCAACGGCATCCGGGCCGAGAGCGCCCTGGCTGTCGAGGCGTTGCTGTACGTCGGCGAGGGCCCCGGGCCTGGGGGCGGTCCAGTTCCCGAAGTCGTAGCCCTCGGCGGAACCGGGGCCCCCGGTCCACAACGTCTTCTCGTTGAAGGTGAGCCGCTCGGAGGCCAGTGTTCCGTACACGCTCGCGCCGAGGGCGCCGCTTCCGATGGGCAGCGACTCGCGCTCCCAGTCCGCAGCCGGGGTGTTGTACCGGAGCGTCGGTTCCGCCGATCCCTTCGAGTGGGCGGAGCCTTTCGCCTCCTTTGATTCATCGGAGGTACTGGCGGCCGACGCCGTACCGGAAAGGGCAGGGATTCCCAGCGCCAAAACGCCGGTTGCGCCAATCGCTGTCTTCACTGTGGTGCGTCGCGTCATCCCGGATGTCATGCGGCCGACGGTAAAGGTCCGACGACTGACCCGACAAGGCATATGACAAAGCGGCCCCTTGGACAGAGGCCGCAAACACTTGGACAGATGGGTGATGTGTGCGTCCCGCAGCCGCCCGATGCGTAGGGGCGGCCGACGGAAGGGACGTTTCAGCCCTGCGGGAAGAGCTTTCAGCCCTGCTGGAAGAGCTCGGCGGGCAGGGGCTTCAGCAGGGTGTACAGATCGTCGGTGATCGGCCGGTCCCAGCTGGCGATGGTGACGAGCACGCCGTCGCTGCGGTCGAACTGGACGCAGGAGATCCGGCTCTCGGAGAGCTTGACGCGGCGGACGATCAGCAGGTTGTCGCCCTGCATCACGGGCATGTCCTCGGTGCCGGTGACCTCGACCGGCTCGTCGTTCTCGAGCGCGAGCAACAGCTGGGCGACCTCGAACGGAACCTGGCCCTCCTCGGTCTCGCGGGCGGGCGAGCCCTCCGGGAGATTGCCGATGATCATCGCGGGGCCGCGGCCGCCGAAAAGGTCGTAGCGCAGAAAGACGCCCTGACAGCTCCCGTCGGGCGCGGGCAGCAGGCCGGCGCCGAGGTTTCCGGGCCAGTCGCCCGGGTCCATGGCCAGGACGTCGAAGTCGGGGCCCGCGGGTGTGGCGGCGCTACGGCGGCGGAGGAAGGACATGCAGACATGTTACGTGTCCGGGCTCACGTTGCGGAGCCGGGTCTGCACCGGCCGGGGCGCGGCCGGGTCCGCCGCGCGGGCCCCATCGGCCCGACGGCCGCGCTGCGGCGGGTCTGCGGCTCGGACTCCGGCCCTACCCCTGGCCGGATTCCGCGGCCAGCGCCTCCAGCACGTCGACGGCCTCGGCGGCCCGGTCATGCGGAACGAACAGGTGGTCGTGGTGGAAGCCGGCCACCACATTGCAGCTCAGCCCGGCATCGGTGAGCGCCAGGGACACTGCGGCGGTGAGCCCCACCGCGTCCAGGGCGGAGTGGACACGGAGGGTGATCCAGCCCGCCACGTAGTCGTATCGCAGCCCGGCCGAGACGGCCTCCGCCTCCGGCAGCACCAGGGTGAGCCCTTCGGGCTCGGCGACCGTGACGACCGGGTTGACGCCCTCGGGCATCAGACCGTCGGGCGTGGTGGTGAAGACGTAGCGGCCCGGGTGCAGCTCCGGCCGCATGCCGCTCAGCAGGGTTCGAAGGTCGCGCTCGCCTGTCACGATCACCACGCTACGTGGTGCGGTGGCGCTCGTGGTGGCGTGCGACCCGGGCGCGGTTTCCGCAGGACGGCTTGCACCACTCCTGGCGGGGGTGCTCCTTGATGAAGTAGCGCACGCAGCGAGGGGCGTGGCAGGCGCGCAGGGCTGTGCGGTCCGGTCCGGAGAGGAAGCCGATGGCCGCGCGGGCGAGTGCGGCGGGCAGAGCGTTCCGTTCCGCCGCTGCGCCGGTCGGGTGGTCATGGGCGACGGGGTCTTGGTCCGGCGCCCAGTCGAGGCGTGGCACGGTCGGGACTGCGGCAGCGGCGGCATTGAGGCGGCGGAGCGCCTCCTCGAAGGGCAGCAGCCGTCCGGCATCGGCGGGGCTCGGCTCGCCAGGGCGGACGGCGTGGGCGAAGAGCGCCCGAACGGCGGCGCGCAGCGACCGTACGGCTTCGAGGCTCTGTTCGTCGGCCGCCCAGGTTTCGCCGTCCGACGCGTCGCCGAGAAGACCGCGCCGCTCGTGCACCCAGTGGGTCAGCCCGTCCGGGGTATCGAGGTCGTCGGCGACACCACCCCGCCCGTCGTGGCGGATGGTGAGGGCGAGGTCGAGTGCAAGCCGGATGTCGGACACAGTGCTAATGGTATCTCCGGCTCGGACCGTTACCTACAGCGGAGAGCGCCGAGCGGAGCGCGGCGGACTTCCTGGCCCGGGGTGCGCAGGCCAGGGCCGAGTCGCTGCTCGGGCGGCAGAGCGGCCCGCTCGGCGACCTCGCGAAGCGCGACGCGGCGGTACGGGAATCGCCGGCGCTCCTGGAGCGGGAGCCGGATCTCGTACCGCCGGGCTGGACGCTGCACACGGTGCGTCCGCAGAGTGTGGAGTTCTGACAGGGCGACAAGCAGCGCAGGCACACACGACTCAACTACCGTGCGACTGACGACGGTTGGGCGCGCGAGCTGCTGTGGCCCTGAACAGAGGCGTCGGGCGTCCGAGGCTCAGGTGAGGTCGAACTCGCCGTCGCGGGCGTTCACCACGAAGGCGCGCCATTCGGCCGGGGTGAAGATCAGCGACGGGTTGCCGGGTTTTCCGGCGTTGCGCATCGCGATGAATCCCTCAACAAAGGCGATCTGGACGTCGCCCGCGCCCTGACTGCCCGAACGCCAGTCCGCGTTGCTGAGATCGAGGTCCGGCTTGTCCCAGCCCGCAAAGGGCTGCCGGCTGGTGGTGCTCTCCGCCACGTCCGCTCCTCCCGCTTGTCGTCCCGGGCCAAAGACTAGCCATCGTCGGCGGCCTGGGACAGGCCGCGGGTCGGGCTTCCTCCGGTCCGGGACGGCCTGCGGTCACCGGGTGGGAGGTTCGGCTCCGACCAGCCACATGGAGAAGAACTGCGCCCCGCCGCCGTACGCATGACCGAGTGCCTTTCGCGCCCCCGCCACCTGGTGCTCGCCCGCCTGTCCCCGTACCTGCAGCGCAGCTTCGGCGAAGCGGATCATGCCGGAGGCGCCGATGGGATTGGTGGAGAGCACTCCGCCCGAGGGATTCACGGGCAGATCTCCGTCGAGTTCGGTGACGCCGGACTCGGTGAGCTTCCAGCCCTCGCCCTCGTCGGCGAAGCCGAGGTTCTCCAGCCACATCGGCTCGTACCAGGAGAACGGCACGTACATCTCGACGGCGTCGATCTCCCTTCGGGGGTCGCCGATCCCCGCCTGCCGGTACACATCGGCGGCGCAGTCCTTGCCTGCCTGCGGCGAGACGAAGTCCTTGCCGGCGAAGAGCGTCGGTTCGCTGCGCATCGCGCCGCCGTGCACCCAGGCGGGCGGATGCGGCGAACGGTCCGCGCCGGCACGGTCGGTGAGGATCATCGCGCAGGCCCCGTCGGAGGACGGGCAGGTCTCCGAGTAGCGGATCGGGTCCCAGAGCATCGGTGCGGACTGAACCTTCTCCAGGGTGATGTCCGGGTCATGGATGTGCGCGTACGGATTCTTGAGCGCGTTGCGGCGGTCCTTGTACGCGACGAGGGAGCCGACCGTGTCGGGGGCCCCGGTGCGGCGCATGTATGCCCGGACGTGCGGGGCGAAGAAGCCGCCGGCTCCGGCCAGCAGCGGTTGCTGGAACGGGATGGGCAGTGAGAGGCCCCACATGGCGTTGGACTCGGACTGCTTCTCGAAGGCGAGTGTGAGGACGGTGCGGTGCACCCGTGCGGAGACCAGGTTGGCGGCGACGAGTGCGGTGGAGCCGCCGACCGAGCCCGCGGTGTGCACCCGGAGCATCGGTTTGCCGACCGCGCCGAGGGCGTCGGCGAGATAGAGCTCCGGCATCATCAGGCCCTCGAAGAAGTCGGGGGCCTTGCCGATGACGACGGCGTCGATGTCCGCCCAGGTGAGTCCGGCGTCGTCCAGCGCGCGGACGGCGGCCTCGCGGACGAGTCCGGCGATGGAGACGTCCCGGCGGGCGGAGACATGCTTGGTCTGGCCGATGCCGACGACGGCCACGGGCTCCTTAGACATGAGCACTCTCCCCTTCGAGGACGGCGACCAGGTTCTGTTGCAGACAGGGCCCGGAGGTGGCGTGGGCGAGTGCCCGGTCGGACTCGCCGCGGTGGATGCGGGCCGCGGCCTCGCCGAGGCGGATCAGCCCGGCGACCATGACGGGGTTGGCGGCGAGCGCACCTCCGGACGGGTTGACGGTGACGCTGTCATCGAGCCCGAGCGCCTTGCGCAGCACCACCTCCTGGGAGGTGAACGGGGCGTGCAACTCGGCGGTGTCCACGGGCCGTTCGAAGACCCCGGCGCGTGTCGCGGCGAGCCGGGTGGACGGCGATTCGGTCAGTGCGCGGGCCCCGAGGCTGTGGGCCTCGATGCGGTGGTCGATACCGCGGATCCAGGCGGGTCGAGGGCACAGGGCCCGCGCGGTGTCGTCGGCGGCGAGGATCACGGCGGCCGCGCCGTCACCGACCGGTGGGCAGTCGCCGGTCCGCAGCGGCTGTACGACGTATTCGCCGGCCGGAACCGGGCCACTGAGCTGGGCGTGCGGGTTGTCCGCGGCGGCGGCGCGGCTGCGGGTGGCGATCGCTGCGAGGGCGGCCTCGTCGGTGTCACCCGCGTCGATCAGCGCCTGCGCCTGCAGTGCGGCGAGTGCGACGGAGTCCGGCCAGAGCGGGCCGACGTAGTACGGGTCGAGCTGGCGGGTGAGGACGTCACGCACCTCACCGGGCGAGGACTTTCCGTAGGCGTAGACGAGCGCGGTGTCGGCCTCGCCCGTCTGGATCTTCACCCAGGCCTCGTACAGAGCCCAGGCGCCGTCCATCTCCACATGGGACTCGGAGATCGGCGGGTACGCGCCGACGCCGTCGAGCGCCATGGTGAAGGAGAAGGCGCGGCCCGCGAGGTAGTCGCTGGATCCGGAGCAGGTGAAGCCGATGTCGCCGGCCCTGAGACCGGTCGCGTCCAGGACCTGATGGAGGACGGGCATCAGCATCTCGACTTCGGAGAGTTCGTCGGTGCGCCTCAGGTGGTCCGTCTGAGCGAAGGTGACGATCGCTACGTCTCGCATCTACAGCAGCTCCTTGTACGCGTCGTAGCCGGCGTCCGGCTCCCCGGTCGGCCGGTAGTGATCGGGGTGACGCCCGCCCTCGGTCCAGACGGGTTCGACCCGCAGGCCCATGCGCACCTGGTCGTACGGGATACCGCCGATCCGCGCATGCAGTGCGAGGTCCGCGCCGTCGAGTGCGATGTGCGCGTAGACGTACGGGACTTCGATATCGAGGTTCTTGGCCTTGATGTTGACGATGCAATACGTGGTCACGGTGCCGCGCGGGCCGACCTCGACCTGTTCCGCGGTGGCGACACCGCAGGTGGGGCAGGCGCCGCGGGGCGGTACGTAGACCTTGGTGCAGGACGGGCAGCGCTCGCCGACGATGCGCTGCTCGGAGAGTGCGCTGATGTACGCGCCCTGGGCGCGGCCGGGGGTGTACCGGTAGTCGAGGCGGGCCGGGGTGACGATGCCGTGGACGGGGTCGGTGAACTCACCGCTGTGCGGGGCCGGTTGACCGGCCTTACCGCCGTACGGTTCGAAGCAGGCGATGTCTGTGATGGCGCCGGTCCGTTCGGGGGCCCAGCGGATCCGTACCCGCATGCCGGTGCGGACGGCCTCCGGGCCGGGCGCGGCGAGGACATGCAGCAGGGCCGTGTCGGCGCCGTCGAGCCGGACGAGCACCCAGGCGAAGGGGATACCGAGGGGCTGGTCGGGGCGCGGGGCGGGGTTCCAGGCCCAGGTGGTGACGGTGCCGGTGGCGGCGACCTCGGTCAGTTCGCGGATCTCCTCCGCGGTGACGGGGTCGTACTCGACGGGTGGGACAAGGACCTTTCCCTCGCTGGTACGGACGCCGAGGACGGTGCGTTCGCGCAGCCCGGTGAGGAAGGCGCTCTGCACCGGTCCGAGGGAGCGGGTGAAGGGGAATTCGACCACCAGCGGTGCGCTGAGGATGTCGGACACGGTTGGCCTCCTTGGCTCAGGCACGCCGGTAGACGGGCGGGCGCTTCTCGGCGAAGGCACGGGCGCCTTCCTTGGCGTCGTCGGTGGCGAAGACGGGCCAGCCGCGTTTCAGCTCCGCGGCGAGGCCCTCGGTCTCGGTCAGCTCGGCGGTCTCGTACACGGAGGCCTTGACGGCTTCGACGGCGAGCGGTCCGCAGGCGTTGATCTGCTCGGCGACGGCAAGGGCCTGCTCCAGCGCGGTGCCGTCGGGGACGACCCGGCCGATCAGCCCGATGCGAGCCGCCTCCTCGGCGCTGTACGGCCGTCCGGTGAGGAGCATTTCGAGCGCGTGGGTACGGGCGATCTGGCGCGGCAGCCGTACCGTCGACCCCCCGATGGGGAAGAGGCCGCGCTTGACCTCGAAGAGCCCGAAGGTGGCGCTCGCCCCGGCGATACGTATGTCGGTGCCCTGCAGGATCTCGGTGCCGCCGGCCACGCAGTGGCCCTCGACGGCGGCGATGACCGGTTTTCGGGGGCGGTGGTGGCGCAGCATCGCCTTCCAGTGCAGATCGGGATCGGCGGTCATCCGGTCGCGGTACTGCTCGCCCTCCATCCCCTTGCCCGCCAGGGCTTTGAGGTCCATGCCGGCGCAGAAGCAGCCGCCCGCGCCGGTGAGGACGACCGAGCGGACGGTGTCGTCCTCGTCCGCCGCCAGCCAGCCGTCGTACAGACCGACCAGCATCGGCAGCGAGAGGGCGTTCTTCGCCTCCGGCCTGTTCAAGGTGAGCACCAGCGTGGCGCCCTCGCGCTGCGCGGTGAGGTGTTCCGTACCACCCATTGCCTGCCTCCCGTCTCAAGACCTAGAACAGGTTGCAGTAGGTGGGGGTCCAGTTCAATAGTTTTCTGACAGTCAGTCAGATTTCTTCGACGGCACCCCTTCCCACTTGCGCCTCCCGGCGCTCTAATGACCGCCGAGCCAGTCAGCATCCGGGGTCAGGAGGAACGGTGGAGTACAACCTTGCCGACCTGTTCGAGTCGGTCGTCGACGCGGTCCCGGAACGCGAGGCGCTCGTCTACCTCGACCATCCCGGCACGGGCGCGGAGCGCCGGCTGACGTACGCGGAGCTGGACGCGGCCGCCAACCGCATCGCCCACCATCTGATCGAGGCGGGCATCGCCCCCGGCGAGCATCTGGGGCTGCACCTCTACAACGGAGTCGAGTACCTCCAGACAGTGCTGGCGTGCCTCAAGGCCCGCATTGTCCCCGTCAATGTCAACTACCGTTACGTGGAAGAGGAGTTGGCTTATCTCTACCGTGACGCGGATCTGGCGGCGCTGACCTTCGACGCCGAGTTCGACGAACGGGTCGCGGCCGCCGCGCCGAAGGCCCCGACCCTCCGTCATCTGATCAAGGTGGGGGCGTCGGTGGCGGGTGTACGCGGTCCGGACGCGGTGGCGTTCACGGACGCCGAGGCGGCCGGGAGCCCGGAGCGCGGCTTCCCACCGCGTTCGGCCGACGACCAGTTCATCATCTACACCGGTGGCACGACCGGAATGCCCAAGGGTGTGATGTGGCGTCAGGAGGACCTCTTCTTCTCCGGCCTCGGCGGCGGTGCGCCGACCGGTGAGCCGGTGAAGACCCCGCAGGAGCTGGCCGAGCGGGTGGCCGCGGGCGGCGACGGAATCACCTTCTTCCCCACTCCCCCGCTGATGCACGGCACCTCGACGCTCACCGCGTTCATCGGTTTCAACTTCGGGCAGCGGGTCGTGATCCACCGCAAGTTCGTGCCCCAGGAGGTGCTCCGTACGATCGAGAAGGAGAAGGTCACCAGCGTGTCCCTGGTGGGCGATGCGATGCTGCGGCCGTTGATCGACGCATTGAAGGGCCCACTGAAGGGCACCGACTGTTCGTCGATGTTCTCCATCTCCAGCTCGGGCGCGATCATGTCGGACTCGGTGCGCGCGGAGTTCCAGGCACTGGTGCCCACGGTGATGCTGCTGAACAACTTCGGCTCGTCGGAGTCCGGTTTCAACGGCACGGCGACGGCGGATTCGGGCCCGGAGAAGGGGTTCCGGCTCCAGGTCAACTCCCGTACAGCGGTGGTCGATCCGGCGACGTGCGAGCCGGTTGCCCCGGGCGAGCCGGGGCGGATCGCCCAGCGCGGCCATGTGCCGCTCGGGTACTACAACGACCCGCAGAAGACCGCGGAGACGTTCTTCCGCCGGGGCGACGAGCACTGGGTCCTGCTCGGCGACATGGCGACCGTCGACGCGGACGGCATCGTCACGGTCCTCGGCCGGGGCTCGCAGTGCATCAACACCGGGGGCGAGAAGGTGTACCCCGAGGAGGTCGAGCAGGCGCTGAAAGCCCATCCGGATGTGTACGACGCACTGGTCGCCGGGGTGCCCGACGAACGGTGGGGAAACCATGTCGCGGCGGTGGTGCAGCTGCGCGAAGGGGCGGCCGAGCCCTCGCTCGACGACGTCCAGGCACACTGCAGGACCCGTCTGGCCGGCTACAAGATCCCCCGCCGGCTGGTGATCACCCCGCAGATCCAGCGCTCACCGAGCGGCAAGGCCGACTACCGGTGGGCCCGCTCGGTCGTCGCGCCCCGGCGCGGACCCGAGGACTGAGACCGGAGACCTGGAGCCGAGGACCGAAAGTCACCCCGGCCCGGATCACCCGAGTGCACCGTCGCGCGTCCGCCCCGGACACCGGGCCGCAGACCCCGGAGTAAGCCATTCGGGCACGCCCTGTACCCATCCGCTCACTTTATGTGGCAATAGGGGGAAATCGCCCATAGCTTCGGCTCATGAGGAAACGACACATCAAGAGCCTTGTCGCGGTCGCGGTCGTCTCGGCCGCGGGAATCGGCGCGGTCGCGGTCATTCAGTCCGCCTCCGCCACCGACACCGCCACCGCCACGAGCCCGCGTGTGGTGCACCCCGGCGAGTCGATCCAGAAGGCGGTGAACGCCGCCAAGCCGGGTGACACGGTCGTCGTCCTGCCCGGCACGTACCGGGAGACCGTCCTGATCGACAAGCCGGACCTGACCCTGCGCGGCCTCGGCGGCCGCACCGTCATCAAGCCCCCGGCGAAGAGCACGAAGACCGCCGACGCCTGTGCGAAGGCCGGCAGCGGAGTCTGCGTCCTGGGTAAAAAGGGCCGGACCGTCGACGGCGTGAGCATCGACTCGCTCACCGTCTCCGGATTCAAGAAGAACGGCATCTGGGCCTCCTGGACGGACCGGCTGACCGTCCGGCGGGTGACCTCCGAGCACAACGGCGTCTGGGGCATCGCCCAGGAGCGCTCCACCCGCGGCCGTTTCATGGGCAACACCGCCCGTGCCAACGGCGACGCGGGCATCTTCGTCGCGAACACTGTCAACGAGGAGGGCGGCGCCACCGACACCCGCGGCACCGAGCTCCAGGACAACTCACTGACGGACAACCGGATCGGGTTCACCGCCAGGCGCGTCAGAAACCTGTCGGTCCACGACAACACCCTCACCGGCAACTGCAGCGGTGTGTTCGTCGTGGGCGACGAGGGCAGGCCGCAGGCCGGAGCCATGACGATCCAGTCCAACCAGATCACCGACAACAACAAGTCCTGCGCCAAGACCGAACGGCTGCCCGCCATCCAGGGTTCCGGCATCGTGCTCACCGGCGCCGCGGACACCCAGGTGCGCTCGAACACGATCAGCAACAACGTGGGCGCCACGCCGCTCTCCGGCGGCGTCGTGCTGTTCAAGAGCTTCGTGGGCACGAAGAACACCGGCCACACCATCAGCGGCAACGTCGTGCTCGGCAACAAGCCTGCCGACCTGGCCAATGGGGACACCGGTAAGGGCAACACCTTCGTCGCCAACGTGTGCACGAAGTCCACACCGACCGGGATGTGCTGATCGGTGCACCCCCGCACGAGGAGAAGCGAAACAGCATGACCACTGTGAGTCCCACCCCCACTCCCACACCGACTCCCGTACACGCCGCCCTCCCGCACCCCGTCACGCCCCCTCAGCCGGCCATGCAGCTGCGCGAGATCGTCTTCGGGGCGGCCCGCGCAGCCGCCGTGCGCGCCGCGGCCCAGCTGGGCGTCGCCGACGCGCTGGGCGAGACACCCGCGACCGCACAGGAGCTCGCGGCGCTGGTGAAGGCCGAGCCGGTGCCCCTGCGCCGGCTGCTGCGCGCCCTGTCCTGCTACGGGATCTTCACCGAGACCCCGGACGGGTACTTCGCCCACACCGAGATGTCCCGCCTGCTGCGCGAGGACGACCCGAACAGCCTGCGCTACATCTCCCTGTGGTGCACCGAGCCCTGGACCTGGGAGGTCTGGCCGCACCTCGACGACGCGGTGCGTACCGGCAAGAGCGTCTTCGCGGACGTGCACGGCAAGGGGTTCTTCGACTACCTCCACCAGGACGCCCACGAGTCGGCCCAGATCTTCAACCGGGCCATGACCACCTCCAGCATGCAGTCCGCGCTGGATGTCGCCGAACTCCTCGACCTCACCGGGGTGTCCGCCGTCGCCGACATCGGCGGCGGCCAGGGGCACGTACTGGCGAGCCTGCTGGAGAAGCACCCGTCGCTCCGCGGCACCCTGATGGACCTGCCGGGTGTGGTGGCGCGGGCCGACGCCCGGCTGCGGGACGAGGGGCCGCTCGTCGACCGGACTCGTATCGTGGCCGGGGACTGCCGCGAGGCCATCCCCGTCGAGGCCGATCTCTACATCATCAAGAACATCCTGGAATGGGACGACGACAGCACACGCAGAACGTTGCGCAATGTTGTCGCGGCGGCCCGCCCGGGAGCCAGGGTCGTCGTCATCGAGAACCTCGTCGACGACACCCCGTCGATGCGGTTCACCACCGCGATGGACCTGCTGCTCCTCCTCAACGTCGGCGGTGCGAAGCACACCAGGGAAAGCCTGGTCAGCCGCATCTCGGATGCCGGGCTGCTGATCGGCAAGGTCGTCCCGGTCAACCCCTACCTCCACGCGTTCGAATGCGTGGTCCCTGACTGATTCCCCATCGCGGGAACTCCCCCGGGAACTCCCCCGGGGGCAACGGAAATCGCCCCGGGTCCGGCCAGTCGGCCGGACCCGGGGCGATCGTTCGCCTCAAGCGGTGGTGCCGCGCTCCCACCGGTAGAACTCGTGAGCCATGGCGTCCTTGGGGCTGCGCCAGGTCTTCGGGTCGTACGCGCTCACATAGGCGGTGAGCTTGTCGCTGATGTCCTTGAACGCCGGGTGCTCCGTCACCTTGGCAATCTCGGGGCCCGGCGGGCGCTCCGATTCGATCAGGTGCAGATAGACGTCGCCGAACTGGAAGAGCTTGCGCCTGGTGACGCCGACGAGGTGCGGCAGTTCGCTGCTGTCGGAGGCGGCGAACAGCTCGGCGATGTCCGGCGCCGAACCCGGCGCCATCCGGGCGACGATCAGAGCGTGGTGCATCGTGGGATGCCTTTCTGGTTCCCGGCCCGCCACCCGGCCGGGCGGCCGGGTGGCGGGCCGTGGGTGGACGGCGGGTCAGCCGGCGGTGACCGAGGCGGTACGACGCTCGCGGGCGCGCTGCTCGATCTTGTCCCGGATGAGCTCCATCTGGACCTTGGAGTTGCGGTTGATGTTGTCGGTCATCCACGCGTCGTCGACGGGTGCGTCGGGCCGCATCGCAAAGTCCTGGGCCCAGTGCAGTTTCGTACCGCCGGGGACCTCCGAGTACTCCCAGCGGATGTTCATGTGCTGGAACGGGCCCGGCTCGACACGGCGGGCGCGGACCGTGCGTCCGGCGCGGTCGACGGTCCGCTCGGATACCCAGCTCCAGACCTTGTCGTTCTCGTCGGGGTGCATGGTCAGGCGGAACGTCGTGCTGTCGCCGTCCCGTTCGATGACTTCGACCGCGGCGTACTCGCTGAACAGCCGCGGCCAGTTCTCCAGATCGTTCGTCACTTCCCAGACGAGGTCCAGGGGGGCGGCGATGGTGATCTCGTTCTCGGTGTGTCCGGACACTTCAGGCTCCAGTCATGAGGGTGTGGTTGACGAGGTCGAGGAACTCCTGGGGGGTCTTGCAGCGGTCGGCGTCGGCCGGCAGCGCCCTGCCGTGCCGGTTCTCCAGCACGCCGACGATGCCGAGAAGGCCGAGCGAGTCGAGGCCGAACTCGTCGAAGGCGGACCCGGGGCGCTTCTCCATGTCCAGCGGGTCGACGGTGAGCCCGGCGCCCTTCTTCATCAGGACGGCGAGTTCCGTGTAGGTCAGTCGATCGGTCATGAGGATTTCTCCTTACTCACGCTTGGATGTCGGTGGGGCGCCGCAGCACCATCGCCGCGTTCGAGCCCATGAGCCCGCGGCTGAGCACGAGCGCCGTCCGCAGTTCCGCGGGGCGCGCCTGGCCGGTGACCACGTCGAGGTCGTAGCACACGTCGTAGACGTTCGGGGTGGGCGGTATCAGCGCGTTCTCCATGGAGAGCACGGCGGCGGCCGCATCCAGCACCGGCGCACCGCAGTAGGCGCGTCCGATGCCGGTCTTGGGCGCCGTCACCGGTACCTGCCGGCCGTGCGCGCCGAGTGCGTCCGCGATCGCGAGCGCCTCGGCGCGGTCGGCCGCCGGTACGCCGAGGGCGTCCGCGAAGACGACGTCGATCTCGTCCGGCGCGCAGTCGGCCTCCCGCAGGGCGCCGATGATCGCCTGGGCGAGGCCCTCCCGGGACTCCTCCCACCGGGACGCTCCGGTGAACGTGGCGGCGTGCCCGGCGACTTCGGCCCGGACATGGGCCCCGCGCCGACGGGCCGACTGCTCCTCCTCGACCACCAGCATGGCGCCGCCCTCGGCCGGTACGAAGCCGCAGGCGTCGGAGGTGAACGGCCGGTAGGCGCGGGCGGGGTCGTCGCTGGTGCTCAGGTCCGCGTACCCGAGCTGGCAGACGACCGAGTAGGGCGCCAGCGGTGCCTCGGCCGCGCCCACCACCACCGCTTCGGTGCCGCGGCGGATCGAACGGGCGGCATGCGCCAGCGCGTCCAGACCGCCCGCCTCGTCGCTGGCCACGACCGCGCACGGCCCCTTGAAGCCGCCGCGGATCGAGATCTGGCCGGTGCTGGCGGCGTAGAACCAGGCGATGGACTGGTACGGGCCCACATAGGTGGATCCCTGTCCCCACAGCCGTTGGAGTTCACGCTGGCCGAATTCGCCGCCGCCGGACCCGGCAGCGGTCACCACGCCGACGTCGAAGGGCGAATTCTCGTAGTCGGCGCGGCCCAGCCGGGCGTCGTCCAGCGCGATGTCCGCGGCTGCCATCGCGAAGTGCGTGAACCGGTCGGTCTGGACGACGAAGCGCTCTTCGATCAGCTCGGCCGCCTCGAAGCCCCGCACCTCGCCCGCGACCCGCAGCGGAAGCTGCTCGCACCCCTCGCGGGTGACCCGGTCGAGGACACTGATCCCTTCGTGCGTCCTCTTCCAGAAGGCCTCGGTGTTGGTGCCGTTGGGGGCGACGACACCGATGCCCGTGACGACGGTGCGCCGGGCTTTTCGGGTTCTCATGGTGTCCTCCCACCTGTTCGCGTCAGGGCCACCGCGGACTGGAAGCCGCCGAACCCGCTGCCGACCGAGAGAACGCTGCGCAGCTTCCGGGGCCGTGCGGTGCGCGGCACGTAGTCGAGGTCGCACTCCGGGTCCGGGCTCTCGTAGTTCGCCGTCGGCGGCACCGTCTGGTGGACCAGGGCGAGTACGCAGGCGGCGATCTCTATGGCCCCGATCGCCCCCAGCGAGTGACCGACCATGGATTTGATCGAGCTCATCGGTACGTCATAGGCGTGCGCACCCAGTGCCCGCTTCACGGCGGCCGTCTCGTGCCGGTCGTTCTGCTTGGTGCCCGAGCCGTGTGCGTTGACGTAGTCGATCTGCGAGCCGTCTATGCGGGCGTGGCCGAGCGCGCGGTTGATCGCCTCGGCCATCTCCAGACCTTCGGGGGTCAGCCCGGTCATGTGGTAGGCGTTGCCGAAGGTGGCGTAGCCCGCGATCTCGCAGTACACGGTCGCGCCGCGGGCCCGGGCGTGCTCCAGTTCCTCCAGCACGAGCACCGCTCCGCCCTCGCCCATGACGAAGCCGTCGCGGCGGGAGTCGAACGGCCGGGAGGCGTGCTCGGGATCGTCGTTGTTCGCCGAGGTGGCCTTGATCGCGTCGAAGCACGCCACCGTGATCGGGGTGATCGGTGAGTCGGACGCCCCGGCAATGCAGACGTCGACGCGGCCCTCCTCGATGGAGTGGAAGGCGTACCCGATCGCGTCGAGACCGGAGGTGCAGCCCGTGGAGACGGTCTGCACCGGGCCGTGCGCACCGACCTGTTCGGCCACCGCCGAAGCGAGGGAGCTGGGTGAGAAGGCCCGCTCCAGATGCGGACCGGCCGGCCGGTGGTCGACATCCCAGCGGGCACCGCTGCCGCTGACGGCGACGTAGTCGTGCTCCAGTCGGGTGGTGCCGCCGACCGCGGTGCCCAACGACACACCCATGCGCCAGGGGTCCACCTTCTCCGGGTCGAGCCCCGCGTCACCGAGGGCCTCCCTGGCGGCCACCATCGCAAACTGGACGTACCGGTCGGACCTGGCGACCTGATCCGCGTCCAGCCCGTGCGCCGCCGGGTCGAAGTCGCACTCGGCGGCGATACGGGAACGGAAGCCGGCCGGGTCGAAGAGCGTGATGCCCCGGGTCGCGGTGCGTCCGTTCGCGAGGAGGTCCCAGAAGGCCGGTGCGCCGATGCCGCCGGGGGCCACGACGCCGACACCGGTGACCCCCACGCGGCGGGTCATGAGGCGGCCTCCGTTCGTTCCGGCGGCGCGACGCGCTCGGCGGACTCCGTGTGCTCTGTGTCGACGTGGCCGAGTTCCGGGCGCGGGGCGAGCGGGCCGAGGTGGAAGACCATGCGGGCCTCGACGTCGCCCACGTTTCGGAATCGGTGGCGTACGTGGGGAGGGATCAGCAGGCCCTGGTCGGGCTGCATCCGGTGCGGTTCGCCGTCCAGATCCACCTCCAGGAGACCGTTCACGACGTACACGAACTCCTCGGAGTACGGGTGGTAGTGCTCGCCGATGCGGTCGCCGGGCTGAACGATGGCCAGCCCCATGAAGCCGCTGGTGGCTCCCACCGCCGTCGGCGTGAGCATGGCGCGAAGGTCGCCTCCGCGCCTGCGGTTGGGCTGCGTCTCGCTGAGGTCCACGATGCGTGGCCGGTGCATGGTCATGACTGCTTTCCTCCTGGCGCATTGCGCGTTGTATTGACGGGTTGAGCGAGAACCCCCCAGGGTGCGGATGCGCGGTTCAGGACTCCATGGCACACCGATCTGTGACCAGGGTCATCTCGGACTCCGTGAGGAAGTGCGAGATCCCCTGCTCGGTCGTGGGCACGGCGTTCGCGCCGCCGTCGAGGAGACGTCCGAGCCTGGCCACCTTGCCGGGGCCGTCGATGCCGACCACCTGGGCCGGCTGCGCGTCGATCGGTCCGACCGCTTCGAGGAGGCGGACGACGACGTCGTCGCGCTGGAAGATGGTGCTGCTGTCGATGATGCTCGCCGGGTCGTCGGCCGCCTCCTCGTCGTGGCCGGCGAGCAGCCGGGCGAGTGCCATGCCGCAGCCCTCCTTGGCCTGGTAGAAGAGCGCGTGCCGGCGGATGTCCTCGGCCTTGTGCCGGCCCGCGGTCACGTGGTGGACGGTCGGGAGCGCCGCTCGGGTGAAGAACATCCGGGCGGAGTCCGGGTCGCTGAGGTCCCGGTCCTGCTCCAGATACGGGTTGATGGCCTCTTCGACGGCCCTGACCTCGGGCTGCCGGGAGACGTGCCGCAGGGCCGCGAGAAGGTCGCCCTCGACCTCGACGGCCCGCACGACACGGTTTCCGTGCATGAAGAGCGAAGTGCGGCGCAGTCGGGTTACTTCGTCGACACGAGCCTTCGGGGAATCGTAATCGGCCAGGATCTTCGCCACGATGTCCTCTGTGCCCGGCTTGACGGTGAAGGTGAGCGCGTGGCGCACCACTCCGTCGCCCAGCCGGGGTGACGCCTGCAGCCGGCCCTTGGCCGCCTCGGGCGCCAGCTCGAATGCCTTGCCGGTCTCCCGCAGGACACTGAAGCGCAGCGAACGGGTGTCACGTACGCAGCTGTGCAGCGGCTGGACCGTCGCGACGTGCTCCTCGCTGTTCACCCAGGCGAGGAACGGCGGTGCGCTCTCCCATTCGCTGGTGATCAGCCACTGGGAGGGGTTCTCGATGGACTGGCACAGCTGGTCGCTGATGTGCCCGGGGACGGATGCCACCTGATTGCGCAGGTGCTCATACGCCTCCAGGAACTGCTTCTGGGCCCCGTCGTAGAGGTCCAGCAGCAGTACGACACGCAGCCTGGAACCGTCGAAGGCGGACTGGGAGATCCGTTCCGAGAGGGTGGTGGTCATCTTTCGATCTCCTTCGAGACGGTGTCGTGGCCGGGCCGGATGCCATGCCGTCAACCGTCGGTTGGCGAGTGGATTCGGAGCGGGGACTCTCCCGGCGGATGTGATCGGTCCGCCCCCGTGACCGCGGGCATCGTCTCCGTGACCGATCGTGAAACGCTGGTCCGGGTGGCGCGAGATTTATGAACCGTTCAGGTGAGCGGCCGTCCGAACCGCTCCGACGAGGGCATTGAACAATGCAACCGAACGGCGTCCGAGCTGGAGCAACTGATGAACGAGAACGTCGACATTCGCGTACCGGTCCTCATCGTGGGCGGCTCCCTGGTGGGCCTGTCCGCCTCACTTTTCCTCGGCCGGCTCGGCATTGAGCATCTGCTGGTCGAGAAGCACCGATCCACCTCGACACATCCTCGCGGACGCGGCAACAACGTGCGCACGATGGAGGTGTTCCGCGCGGCGGGCGCCGAGCCGGGCATCCGGGAGGCGGCCTCGGTCCTCGCCGACAATCACGGCATCCTGCAAGCCGGCTCGCTCACCGGGGACGACCAGGAGTGGCTGTTCAAGCAGATCGACCCGGGTGGCGGTATCGCCCGCTTCAGCCCGACCGGCTGGTGCCTGTGCAGCCAGAACGATCTGGAACCCGTGCTGGTGAAGCTGGCCCGCGAGCAGGGCGGTGATCTGCGGTTCTCCACCGAAATGCAGAGCTTCGACCAGGACGGGTCGGGGGTGGACGCGGCGCTCAAGAACCGGGAGACCGGAGAGCACATCAGTGTGCGCGCGGACTACCTCATCGCGGCCGACGGGCCACGCAGCCCCATCCGTGAGCAGCTGCGCATCGACCGGACGGGGCCCGGTGATCTCTTCCACAACGTCAGCATCACCTTCCGCTCCCGGCAGCTCGCCGATGTACTGGGCGACCGGCGCTTCATCGTCTGCTACCTGACCAACCCCGCAGCGGACGGGGCCCTGTTGCCGGTGGACAACAAGAAGGAGTGGGTTTTCCACGCGCCGTGGCAGCCCCAACTTGGCGAAACCCTGGAGGACTTCACCGACGAGCGGTGCGCCGAGCACATCCGTACGGCGGTCGGCGCTCCGGACATCGACATCGAGATCACCGGCAAGGCCCCGTGGCACGCCGCGGAGCGGGTCGCGGAGCGGTACGCGTCGGGCAGGGTCTTCCTCGCCGGGGACTCGGCCCATGAGATGTCCCCCACCGGGGCGTTCGGCTCCAACACCGGTATTCAGGACGCGCACAACCTGGCCTGGAAGCTCGCCGCCGTACTGAAGGGCGAGGCGGGCCCGGGTCTGCTGGGCACCTACGAGGCGGAGCGACTGCCGGTGGCGCAGGCGACGAGCGCGCGGGCCTCGGCGCGCTCCAGCGAGCACAGCCACCCCGGATACGCGGCGGCGCCGGGCGTGGGCGGCGGGAAGCAGGGCGGCATGCTCACCGTAGCGCTGGGCTACCGCTATCTCCGCGGCGCCGTGCTGGGTGCTGATCCACAGCAGCCGGTGGTACCGCAGGGAATGCAGCTGAACGGTCAACCCGGCAGCCGTGCACCGCATCTGTGGGTCCGTCAGGCCGGTGATCGCAAGTCCACTCTGGATCTGTACGAGCACACCCTCGTGCTGCTCACCGACGGTGAGGACCGGGTGTGGCGGCGGGCGGCGGCGCGGGTCGCCGACCGGCTTTCGGTACGACTCCAGGCGTACGGCATCGGCCCGGGCGCCGATCTGGAACCGGAGAACGGGGCCGACTGGGCCGAGATCCACGGCACGACGCCCGAAGGCGCTGTGCTGGTGCGTCCCGACGGCTTCGTGGCCTGGCGGTCGACGGGTTCCGTGGCCGACGCCGAGGCCACCCTCCTGGAGGCCCTGACCTCCCTGCTGCACCGGTCCTGACGCAGCCGTCGGGCGCCCGGGGAATGCTCAGACCAGACCGAACGACCGCAGCTCCGCGAGGAATTCGTCCGGCCGCTCGGTGTGGACGAGGTGTCCGGCCTCGATGGTGACGAAGCGGCCGCGGGGTATCCGCCCCGCCATCCAGACCAGCCTTTCCTGGGCGATCTGGCTGGCGGGGCCGCCGCCGATGACGAGGGTCGGGGCGGTGATCTCGCCGAGGCGTTCCCGCCCGGCCGGGTCCGGTTCGTTCAGCTGGGCGTTGATCGACGGCACCACCGGCCAGTCGAAGACCAGCTCCTCGTCGGGCCGTTCGACGGGGCCGCGCGGCGGGTCGAGCGGGAACGGCGGCGGGACCTCCTCCAGGACGAGCCGGCCGATCAGTCCGGGTTCCTGCTCGGCGAGCAGATAGGCGGCAGCGGCACCCATGGAGTGTCCGACCACGGTGGCGCCCGCGAGGTTGCGGGCCTCCAGGAAGGCGTGCAGATCGTCCCGGAACAGCTCGAAGGAGTAGCGGCCGGGCCAGTCGCTCAGGCCATGGCCGCGGAAGTCGAATGCGTACACCCGGTGTTCGGCCGCGAGGCGTTCGGCGATCTCGGTCCAGGTCCTGCTGTCGCCGCCGCGACCGTGGACGAGCACGACGGGCGGCGCCGACGGATCCCCCCACACCCGGTAGGCGAGCCGTGTGCCACCGGCCTGCACGCTGAGCACTTCCGGGTCGAGGAAGGCGTTGACCGTACGGACGAAGGCGCCCGGGTCGTCCAGCCAGGGGAAGTGCGCGGCGCCGCGCTGCACGACGAACTCGGCGTTCGGGAAGAGCGCGACCAGTTCGGCGGCGCGGTCGGGTGTCGGCCCCCCGTCGTACTCCCCCGCGAGCACGAGGACCGGAGCGGTCACGTCCGCCAGCGCGGCGGCGGTGGCGGCAGGGTCGAAGACGCCGTCCTGGTAATAGACCTGCGCCGCCTCGGAGTTGGTCTGCCCGGGCGCGGTGGCGGCATGGGCCCGGGCGAGGGCGTCCCATCGACCGTAGGTGAACGGCTCGACGGCGGACCAGACTTCACCCGCGCCGCGCCCCGACCAGATGTCCTCCAGGGCGGCCCGCCCGGCCGCGTACCACGGTTCGTCGCGGCGCAGTTCACAGGCGTCGCGCCAGTCCTGGTCGGTGGCTTCGATGCCGACGGCCCGGGTACCGGGTGTGATGAGCGTGAGCGTACGCAGACGCTGCGGGTGCCGGGCGGCGTAGAGCGCGGCCAGATTGGCGGACCCGGAGTGGGCAAGCAGGTCGATGCGTTCCTGGCCGAGGTGTTCGCGCAGCGCCTCGACATCGTCGACCAGCCGGTCGCAGCGGTACGTCGACGGGTTGTCCGGCACCGCGGAGTCCCCCGTACCGCGCAGATCGAGTACCACGAGCTGCCGGTGGGCCGAGAGTCCGCCGAGGTCACCCAGGTATGCGCCGGCCCGCATCGGTCCACCGGGCAGGCAGATGAGCGGTGCGCCCGTTCCCAGGAGGCGGTAGGCGAGTTCGGTCCCGTCGTATGCGTGGAAGATCGGCATGTACGCCATCCAAACAGGGCCGGCCGGACGACGCAGCCGTGTTCGGTGTGAGCGTATCCGCGAGAGGCGGCGCAGGCGCAGCGGGCCGACAGCGGTGAAAGGGCGCCGCGGATGAGCTGTGTCGCCCCTCTTGCCATGGGGCGGAACATCCTGAATTACTGCTACCGAAAGATCGACCGAATGATCGGTCGTCTGCACGGAAGAGGGAGATCCGGATGACGGCTCTGCTGGACGCGGCGGAAAAACTGGGCCGGGACGAGCTGGAGGCACTCCAGCTGGAGCGGTTGCGGGCCACGCTGCACCACGCGTACGAGAACGTCGCCCACTACCGGGCCGCGTTCGACAAGGCCGGGCTGCACCCGGACGACTGCCGTACGCTCGCCGATCTCGCCCGCTTCCCGTTCACGGTCAAGGCGGACCTGCGGGACAACTACCCCTTCGGCATGTTCGCCGTCCCCGAGGACCGCGTGCGCAGGATCCATGCGTCCAGCGGGACGACAGGCCGGCCGACCGTCGTCGGTTACACCCAGCGGGACCTGGACACCTGGGCGGACGTGGTCGCCCGCTCGATCCGGGCCGCCGGCGGCCGTCCCGGGCACAAGGTCCATGTGGCGTACGGATACGGGCTGTTCACCGGCGGTCTGGGAGCGCACTACGGGGCGGAACGGCTCGGCTGCACGGTCATCCCCGCCTCCGGTGGCATGACAGCCCGCCAGGTCCAGCTGATCCAGGACTTCCGGCCCGAGATCATCATGGTGACGCCGTCGTACATGCTGACCCTCCTCGACGAGTTCGAGCGGCAGGGTGTCGATCCGCGGACGACCTCCCTGAAGGTCGGGATCTTCGGCGCCGAGCCGTGGACGGAGGAGATGCGGCGCGAGATCGAGGAGCGGTTCGCGATCGACGCGGTCGACATCTACGGTCTTTCGGAGGTGATGGGGCCCGGTGTCGCGCAGGAGTGCGTGGAGACCAAGGACGGGCTGCACATCTGGGAGGACCACTTCTATCCGGAGGTCGTCGATCCGCTCACCGGTGAGGTGCTGCCCGAGGGCGAGGAGGGCGAGCTGGTCTTCACCTCGCTCACCAAGGAGGCCATGCCGGTGATCCGCTACCGGACCAGGGACCTGACCCGGCTGCTGCCCGGCACGGCGCGGGTGTTCCGGCGGATGGAGAAGGTGACCGGGCGCAGCGACGATCTGGTGATCCTGCGCGGGGTGAATCTCTTCCCGACCCAGATCGAGGAGATCGTGCTGCGTACACCGGGGGTGGCGCCGCACTTCCAGCTGCGGCTGACGCGCGAGGGCCGCCTCGACGCACTGACCGTACGGGCGGAGGCACGTGCGGAGGCCACACCGGAGCAGCGGATGGCCGCCGCGGAGTCGATCACGGCAGCTGTCAAGGACGGGATCGGGGTGTCGGTCGGGGTGGAGATCGTGGATCCCGAGACGCTGGAGAGGTCGGTCGGCAAGTTCAAGCGGATCCTGGACGAGCGCGGGGGGCGTTAGACCTCCTCTTCCGGATCATGCCGGGCCCGCGGGGCCGTTCGCTCCGGTCGTGTGCTTCCCGGGGGCCGGACCGCCGCGTCGCCGATCCCTTTCGGCCCGGTGCGGGGCCGGGCAGCCGCGCGGGCGGGCATGACTCCGGACCAGGTCCCGAAGTCGCCCGGCGCGCCCGGGCGCCCTGCAGGGCCCCGGACGCCTCCCCACAGGACTCTCGCCAAGTCCCCCTACGCGAACCGGTCGCGCAGCTCCCGCTTGAGGATCTTGCCGCTCGCGTTGCGCGGCAGTTCCTCCACGAAGAGGACCTTCTTCGGGGCCTTGAAATGGGCGAGCCGCTCGCGGGCGTGGTCGATGAGTTCGGTCTGTGTCGCTTCGCCGCGCAGGACGACCACGGCGGTGACGGCCTCGATCCAGCGCTCGTCGGGCAGCCCGACGACCGCGGCTTCGGCGACGGCGGGGTGGGTGTAGAGGGCGTCCTCGACCTGGCGGGAGGCGACGAGGACACCGCCGGAGTTGATGACGTCCTTCACCCGGTCGACGACGGTGAGGAAGCCCTCCGCGTCGCGCACGGCAAGGTCTCCGGAACGGAACCAGCCGTCGCGGAAGGCTTCCGCGGTCTCCTCCGGCTTGTCCCAGTAGCCCTCGCACAACTGGGGCGAGCGGTAGACCACTTCACCCGCCGTGCCGTCGGCAACCTCCTTGCCGTCCTCGTCGACGACTCTGGCCTCGACGAAGAGGACGGGCCTGCCGCAGGAGTCCATCCGGCCCTCGTGCTCGTCCGGTCCGAGGACGGCGGCGAGCGGGCCGATCTCGCTCTGTCCGAAGCAGTTGTAGAAGGCGAGCGCGGGCAGCCGGTCGCGGAGCCGTTCCAGTACGGGTACGGGCATGATCGACGCGCCGTAGTACGCCTTGCGCAGCCCGCCGAGTTCGCGGGTGGTGAAGCCGGGGTGCTGGGAGATGCCTATCCAGACGGTCGGCGGCGCGAAGACGCTGTCGGCCTGCCCCGTCTCGACGAGGTCGAAGATCCGGTTCACATCGGGTGCGTCGAGGATGATGTTCTGCGCGCCGACCGCGAGGTAGGGCAGCAGGAACACATGCATCTGCGCGGAGTGGTAGAGCGGCAATGAGTGGACCGGCCGGTCGGTGGCGCGCAGATCGAGCGCCGTGATCGCGCTGACGTACTCGTGGACGAGCGCGCCGTGGGTCATCATCGCGCCCTTGGGGAGTGCGGTGGTGCCCGAGGTGTAGAGCAGTTGGACGAGGTCTCCCTCAGCCGGTTCGCGCTCCGGGGAGAACGGGCGCGGGGTGGCGGTGGCGTCGAGGAGGGAGTCAGGCGCGTCGCGCAGCGCGCGTACGGAGAACGCGGCCGGGATCCGGTCGGCGAGGTCCGGGTCGGTGAGGACGAGGGCGCTGCCGGACTGTTCGAGGATGTACGTGAGCTCGTCGCCGGTGAGGTTCTGGTTGACCGGCACATGGACCAGGCCCGCGCGGGCACAGGCGAGGTAGCCGATCAGATATGCGTCGGAGTTGTGCGCGTAACAGGCGACCCGGTCGCCGGGGTGCAGCCCGTGCTCGCCGGTGAGGACCGCCGCCGCGGTACTGATGGCCGTGTCGAGTTCCGCGTAGGTCCATGACCTCTTGGCGTACCGCAGGGCGGTGCTCGCGGGGGTGCGCCGGGCGCTGCGGGCCACGACGCCGTCGACTGTGCTGCTCCGTACACCTGTCATGGCGTGATCCTGTGCGGCCGGAACCCGGGGGTCAAGGGGTCGGATACCGGTCGGGATGTTGACAGGGGTGCGGGGGTGCTGGCTGAGTGGCGCGTGGCGACTCGAACCCTCGGGTAACCGCCTTTCGCATCCGCATAGTTGGGAGGACCGTTGCCTCTCCGTAACCGTCTCAGACTCCTTGCGATATCCGGTCTCGCGCTGTTCACCGTATCGGCGTCGCTGCCGCCCGCCACGGCCGACGGCTCGCGCACACACCGTCCGTCGGGCGGCGGGCTGTCCGCCGTGATCCGGTACACCGAGTACGGCATACCGCACATCGTGGCGAAGGACTACGCGAACCTGGGCTTCGGCAATGGCTGGGCACAGGCCGCCGACCAGGTGTGCACGCTCGCCGACGGCTTCGTGACCCTGCGCGGCGAGCGGTCCAGGTACTTCGGTCCGGACGCGGCTCCGGACGGCTCGCTGTCCTCTGCGACGAAGAACCTCTCCAGCGATCTCTACTTCCGCGGGGTCCGCGGGAGTCACACGGTGGAGAAGCTGCTGAAGGTGCCTGCACCGGCCGGTCAGAGCCGCGACGTCAAGGAGTTGGAGCGCGGTTGGGCGGCCGGGTACAACGCGTGGCTGGCGCAGAACCGGATCACCGATCCAGCCTGCCGGGGCGCGGACTGGGTGCGGCCCGTGACGACGCTGGATGTCGCGGTACGCGGCTTCGCGCTCTCCGTACTCGGCGGTCAGGGGCGCGGCATCGACGGCATCACGGCCGCTCAGCCACCCACGGGCACTTCGCAGACGCCCGGTGCCCCGTCACCGGGCGATGCGGCGGACGCGGCGCAGCGGCTGCTGTCGACGCAGAACGCGGACATGGGTTCCAACGCGGTCGCGTTCAGCGGCAGTACGACGGCGAACGGGCGGGGCCTGCTGCTCGGCAATCCGCACTACCCGTGGCAGGGCGGTCGGCGGTTCTGGCAGTCGCAGCAGACGATCCCCGGTGAGCTGAATGTGTCGGGCGGTTCGCTGCTCGGCTCATCGACAGTGTCGATCGGGCACAACGCGAACATCGCGTGGAGCCACACCGTGGCCACCGGTGTCACGCTCAACCTCCATCAGCTCACCCTCGATCCGGCCGATCCGACGGCGTACCTGGTGGACGGCAGGTCCGAGCGGATGACGAAGCGCACGGTGTCGGTCGCGGTGAAGGACGGCGGCACCGTGACCCGCACCCAGTGGTGGACCCGCTATGGTCCGGTCGTCACCTCGCTCGGCGGCGGACTGCCGCTGCCGTGGACCACGACGACCGCGTACGCGCTCAATGATCCGAACGCCACGAATCTGCGCTCCTCCGACACCGGTCTCGGTTTCAGCAGGGCGCGCAGCACCGCGGACATCCAGGCCGCGTTGCACCGTACCCAGGGGCTGCCGTGGGTGAACACCATCGCCGCCGATTCGTCCGGGCATTCCTTCTTCTCACAGTCACAGGTGCTGCCGAGGATCACGGACGATCTCGCGGCACGGTGCTCCACCCCTCTGGGCAGGGCGACCTATCCGTCCTCCGGGCTCGCGGTGCTGGACGGTTCGAGGAGCGACTGCGCGCTGGGGTCGGACCCCGATGCCGTACAGCCGGGCATCTTCGGGCCGAGCCGGATGCCCACCGTCAAGGACGCCCCGTACGTGGAGAACTCCAACGACAGCGCCTGGCTGACCAATGCGGCGGCACCACTGACCGGCTACGAACGGGTCTTCGGCACGATCGCCGCTCCCCGCTCGATGCGGACCCGGGGCGCGATCGAGGATGTGTCGGCGATGGCGGCGAAGGGCCGGCTGACCGTGGCCGATCTGCAGGATCAGCAGTTCGCGAACCGCGCCCCGGCCGGTGATCTGAGCGCCGCCGACCTGGCGGGTGCGTGTGCGGCGCTGCCCGGTGGCAGCGCGGTCGGCAGCGACGGCAAGGCGGTCGATGTGTCGGCGGCGTGCGACGTGCTGCGGCGCTGGGACCGGAAGGCCGACACCGGCAGCCGGGGCGCGCTGCTCTTCGACCGGTTCTGGCGCAGGGCGACGGCGGTCCCGCCGGCCGAGCTGTGGAAGGTCCCCTTCTCCCCCGCCGATCCGGTCGGTACGCCGAACACACTGAACACCTCGGCGCCCGGCGTCACCAAGGCACTCGCCGACACGGTGACCGAACTGCGGGCGGCCGGGATCGCCCTGGACGCACCGCTGGGCCGATACCAGACGGTCGTACGCAACGGGAAGCGCATCCCGCTCGGCGGCGGTACGGAGTCCCTCGGCATCTGGAACAAGACCGAGCCGGTGTGGGACGCGGCAGCCGGCGCCTATACGGACGTGTCGGCCGGGTCCAGCTACATCCAGGCGGTCGGCTGGAACGGGTCCAAGTGTCCGGTGGCACGCACCCTGCTCACGTACTCCCAGTCCTCCAACCCGAATTCGCCGCACTACAGCGACCAGACCGAGCTGTTCTCGGGTGAGCGGTGGGTGACGACCCGATTCTGTGAGAAGGACATTCTGCGGTCGCCCGCGCTGCGGGTGGTGCGGGTGCACGAACGCCGGTAGGTCCGTGAGGTGCGATCGGCCCTGGTCCGCCCGTGGGCGGTCAGGGCCGGTCGCGGGCGCGGGTGGCGAGCAGGGTGGCCAGGATGCAGGGCGCGAGCAGCAGCGCGAAGGCGGCGCCGTAGCCGACGGCGTGGGTCGAGCCGGCGCCCAGGCAGGCGTTGAACAGGGCGCAGGAGACGCCGAGAACCGTTATCTGGCCGAGGTTCTGGTTGGTCTGCATCGCGCTGCTGGCATGGCCCTGTCGGCCGGACGGGGCGTGGGAGAGCGACAGCACGGTGAGCGCAGGGGCGAGCAGGCCCATGCCGACGGCCGCGACGACCATCGCCGATGCGGCAAGGGGTGCGGGCATCGCGGGAAGCGTCCCTACGGCGGCGATCGCGACCGCCGCCGCCAGCAACAGCGCACCGGCCACGACCAGGCGGTGGCGGGGGCAGCGCTCCATCAGGCGGCTCTGCACCCAGGAGGAGGCGGCCCAGGCCACGGCGGCCCCCGTGAAGGCCAGGCCTGTCACCACGGGGGCCACGTCCCGGTCGGTGACCAGCATCAGCGGCACGAGTGCCTCCAGCGTGAAGAACACCCCTGAACTCAGCCCGCGCAGCAGCACCGTGGCCGGCAGGCCGCGCGCGGCACTCCAGGTGCCCGGCGGCAGCAGCCGGGGCGCGAACACCACCAGCAGGGCGAGCCCTCCCACCGCGAACAGCAGGTGGCGTATGTCCCAGCCCGAGGCGCCGTACTGCCCGAGCGCCGCACCCACGCTCACCGCTGTCGCGACCAGCAGTGCAGGGCGCGGCGGCCTGTCTTCCGAGGGCGCGGGCGCTGCCGACCGGGAACGGCCGCGCAGTACGGCCACCACGGCCAGCGCCGGCAGCAGGGTGAGAGCGGCCAGGCCGAAGAAGACCGCGCGCCAGGACCACCATTCGGCGACCAGCCCGGCCAGCGGAGGGCCGACCAGCGCCGGAATGATCCAGCAGGCACTCATCAAGGCCAGAGCGCGCGGCCGCAGGCGGTCGGGGTACGCCTGGCCGATGGCCGTATTGATCGACACCGCGACCATCCCGCCCGCCAGCCCGTCCAGGAAGCGCCCGGCCGCCAGTTGCCAGATCGAGGTGCTGGCGGCCGAGACGAGCAGGGTGGCCACCGCCAGCACCATGCCCGCCGCCAGCGGACGTTGTGCCCCGGCACGGTCCGCCCAATGACCGCCCAGTACCCCGCCCAGCAGACTCGCCGCCACGAAGCATCCCGCCACCAGCGGAAAGAGCGACACCCCGTCCAGGTCCCGCGCGGCCGTCGGCAGCGTGGGTACCACGGCCAGCGCGGCGAGCCCGGTCAGAAACATCACCGCGGCAAAACTGGAGGTGGCGGCCGCGTACGTTCTGGAGAACAGTCCCCCGGCGGTTTCGGATTGCGCCGGCGGACGATCGGTCATCGTTGCCAACTCGCCGGGGACGGCGACGGCCGGTTCCGTGGATATCGCAGGCGAGCCACTCGATGAGCACTTGGGGGCATCAGTCACGAGCGCACAAGGTATGTGGAGCGCGCGACGGCATGCCACTCGTTATTTCGGGCTGTCGCGCGAGCCGGGCACGGACCAATGGTGTGTCAGGGCCTGCGAAGCTTCTCCGATGGTCGAAAAGAGCGGTGTTGCGCATGGAGATTGCGTCCGCGAGGGGAAGTACGCGCGCATCGAACGGGAGAGGCGGTTCCTGCCGGCAGAACCGCCGAGTGCATCGTCCGCCGTCGCCGTCCGGTTGATCACCGACCGGTACCTGGTGGGCACGCGTCTGCGGCTGAGGCGCACTGAGCAACCGGACACCGGTGCTTGTGAGTTCAAGCTCACCCAGAAGGTGCCTGCCGAGCGGAAGGGAGCCGTTCAGGGCCTGATCACGAACACGTATCTGTCTCCGGACGAATATCGACTGCCGGCTTCTCTGCCGGCCGCGGTGCTCGTCAAGAATCGCCTGAGCGTTCCTCCTTTCAGTATCGACGTATTCGGGCCTCCGCTGCGCGGCTTGGTTCTGGCAGAGGCCGAGTTCACCAGTGATGAGGAGGCGGAAGCCTTCGTGCCTCCTCAGGAGTACGTCGCAGAGGTCACCGACGACGCCCGCTTCACCGGCGGCCGGCTGGTCCGGGCCTCTCGGAGCGAGGTTCTGGCATGGCTTGCCGAGTACGGAATCCGTCCGGGCTCCTCAACCGCATGAGCATCGCGCGCGTGCAGCGTTGTCCGCGGTTCGGAACGGACTCGCAGGCTACGCAGAGACGTAAGGCCCGGCGGAGCCCAGGAGGCGGAGGCTGTCGAGGGGGCGGTCCTGGTGCGTGACCAACGTGGTCAGGGTGTCGGCCCACAGGGCGACGAGCAGGTCGAGGCGGGGCTGTCTCACCAGGTTTCGTGGTGCCGTGGCGCGCAGCCGGTATCGCCCTTCGGCGCCGCTCAGCGAGCAGTGGACCGCGTCTGCGACCAGGTAGGTCCACGACCGGAGGAGCCAGCCGTCCGGCACCGCGGGCGGGCCCGAGTAGTCGAACACGAACGCCGGGCTGGGCGGCGTGGGGCGGTCGTGCGGGTGGCGGTGCTCCTGGTGCCGGTGGGCCAGGGCCTCCGCCCCCGTGACGGACGGGCCGAGGTCGAGCGAGTCGGCGACGAGACACGGCCGTGACCAGGCCGTGGTGCTGCCCGCTCCGGCGCTGCTGTTGTCGGTCAGAACAGCGAGGCCGGCGCTCGGGCGCAGGCCCGGGGCACGGAGCATGACATGGAGGGCGAGGTGGGCGGCTGTGGCGGGTGAGCGGATGACCGCGTGCTCGCAGAGCTCGGGCGGGAGACGGTACGCAGCCGACACCGCGGGCTCAGGGGACGGTATGCAGGGAATCAGGGCGTTTGCGCCGTCCGCCCCGGCAGGAGGCGTGGGTGAGGCATGCCGGGGGCGGTGCTGTGGGCCGCCCGGCAGCCTTCGGGCGATGTCGGCCGACAGGCGAGTGATGGCGGCCGGGCCGGCCGTGTCGACGCTGCCCACGATGCGCAGTTCCGGGCCGTCCCAGGACACGCTGAGCTCGGCCCGCAGGCCGCCCGCCGTCAGCCCCCAGTCTCCGGAGGCGGTGCGGTGCCACTCGGCTGTTGTCGGCGTGCCGAGGGGTGCGGGTGGGGTGTGCACGGCTCCCAGAGCTTCTCGGACGGCGTCGCGCAGGTCGGCGGGGCCCGCGGCGGGTATGTGTACCCGGGCCTCCAGGGAACGGGCGTTTCCCGGAGGTGTGCCGGTGTCGGTCATGGGCGGTGCTCCTCGGTGTGGGCCGGTCGTCTCATCGGTGCCGGACAGTGATGTCGCTGCCATGGCCCACCGGATCCCCGACGCGGATCGGGCCGCCGTGGACGATTTCGGCGCGCAGACCGCCTCGGTGGAGGAGACCGCGCACCAGGCCGGAACGGGTCAGCTGTTCGAGACGGACACAGGGTTCGCTCAGCCGAAGCCCACGGAGCGTTGCCCCGCCGGCTTGGAATTCGGTTCCCACCAGCGGGTTGAGCCGTATGCCCTGGCATACGACGTTGCGCCTGCACTGCGCGGGGGACAGCTCGATGCCGGTGTCCTGGGCAAGGGCCTCCAGAGCTTCGAGCTCGATCAGGGTGACGTCGCAGACCCCGGAGCCACGGCCGGTACCCCGCTGTCCGGGACGCGGCCCGGCCCCTGCCCAGTAGTTGCGGTCGCCCTCCAGGCCGCGTCCCGCGACGGCGCGGGCCAGCGGGACAAGAAACGTGGGGGCGCCGGCGGCCGGAGCCAGATGCATGGAGACAACCCGTCCGTGCTCCATGATGTTCGACCTCCTTCTGAGAAACCTGACGTACTACGAGGTGTGCTTCGGCACGCTCGGAGCCGACGGCGACAGGAAGTTGTCGTGAATCGCCTGAAGCGAGCGGAAGCAGTCCACGTCCAGTTCTTCCAAGGGGAGCTCGCGGCCGACGAGGTCCTCCAGCAGCAGGATGAACTCCATGAAACCGAGGGAGTCGACGAGCCGGTTCTCGACCAGGTCGAGATCGGCCGGAATCTCCCCGGCCTCCGGGTTCCTGGCCCTCAGCCAGTCGGTCACCGGTTTGAGCGCGTCTTCCATGGCCCACCTTCCGTGGATGTGTCGCGGGCCTGGCCGGCCGCCTCATGGGCGCGGCGGAACTGTTCGACGAGGACGGCGGCCGGGTGCTGCCCGGCGACCCTGGAACAGGACCGGCCGCAGTACATGGCCATCTCCTCGACACGGCCCACCGTTGCGGCCACCGGGACGGCCGCGCTGTAGCGGGGGACGGGCCACCGGCTGCCCCCCGCCCCGGTCGTCGCGATGAAAGTCGCAGGGTGTCGGGGCGCCTTCCCCGTCAGGGAGTTCCGCAGTACGCGGTGCGGCCGGGCGGGCCAGCCGATGTCGAATCGCGTGGTGACGACGGTGTCGTCCGCCGACGCGTTGACCACACGCTGTTTGTAGTACGGATGGGCGGCGGACTCCACCGTGGGGATGAAGAGAGTTCCGGCCATGGCCCCGTCCGCGCCCTGTGCAAGGACCCGCACCAGATCGGTACCGTTCGCGACGCCGCCCGCCACCGCCAGCACGGCTTCGGGGTACCGGGCGCGTGCCTCATGCAGCAAGCGTGCCGTGGGCAGTTCACCGAGAAGGTGCCCGCCTGCCTCGGTGCCCTGGAGGACAAGGACACCCGCCCCC
Source organism: Streptomyces sp. NPDC048473 (assembly GCF_043200155.1). Lineage (NCBI taxonomy): Bacteria > Bacillati > Actinomycetota > Actinomycetes > Kitasatosporales > Streptomycetaceae > Streptomyces > Streptomyces sp. NPDC048473. The sequence continues at coordinate 151,704 of NZ_JBICXE010000009.1, read as the reverse complement.
AGCCGGAGGGCCGCGTCCGCGTCGTGGAGCGTGCCGACCTGGATCACCAGCACGCGGCCCGACCGTACGACGTCGTGTGCCGCGTCGGCGTCCGGCAGTCCGAAGCTGGTGACGAAGGCGTGTCCGGGCAGCTGGTCCAGGGCAGCGCGGAGCTGGGCCCGGCAAAAGGCAGGGCCGGTCACCTCGGGGATGACGTTCACCCCGAAGGGGCGGGAGGTCGAGGCGGCGACGGCGCGCACCAGTTCCCGTACCCGTTCCGGAGGTTCCTTGTAGAGCGCCAGGGCTCCTCCGGCCCCGGCCCGGGAGACCGCGGCGCACAATTCGGGCCCCGCGATGCCTCCCATGCCCGCCTGAAGCAGCGGGAGGTCGAGGCCGAGGGCGGACCGAAGCCGGTTCATTCCCCCTCGCCGGCCTTGCGTACGGCCGCGGCCGCGGCGCGGAGGTCGCCCTCGAAGCGTTCGTTCAGTACATGCACCCAGCGTTCCAGCCCGAGTGCGACACAGCCAGTGAACGCGGGCTTCTGTGCGTAAGCGATGGAGCAGCGTTCCCCGAAGAAGTTCCGGTGGTTGTTCATCGAGGCCACGGCGGTGCCGTCGGTGTGCACGTATTCGTCCTTGACCGGCGCGAGCAGCTGCATGACGGTGCGTGCGCCCTCCTTCTCGAAGAAGGGATCGGTCGCCGGCTGCCGGGAGAGGGAGAGGCCGAGGCCGGCGGCGAAGGCGGCGAGCCGCACATGGTGGGTTTCGAGGTGGTCGCGGACCTGCCCGGCGGAGCCGATGCAGATGATCTCCCGCATGGTGAAGCCCCAGAGCCTGCGCAGTCCGTCGTAGTGGTCTTCGTGACGGAAGCACCGGGCGACCGTACTCACCCGCAGGGGGGTTTCCGTCGTGGTTCCGGAGAAGTGCAGAAAGCAGCCGTAGCAGGCGGCGGAGGGCAACAGGTGGCCGGCGTCCGCGAGGTCCCGCGCGGGCACGGGACCGTCGGTGACTCCGCGGCTGTGGGCGTCGAGGCGGTCGGGCCGGATGCGGGACACGGGGCTGCCCAGGTGCGGGAAGTTGCGGAAGTAGTCGAGGGTGCGGAGGTCGTCGGCGTTGAGCAGGGGCGGGAACGTCATCCGCGTGGCTCCCGCCCGGGTCCCCCAGTCCGTGAACACATCGTCCAGGGCGTGCAGCAGTACGGTCGCGGGCTCCCCGAAGGAGGCGAGTCCGTCGCGCACGGTCCAGGGGCCGGTGCGGGCTGCGGAGTCAGTACCCGGCATCGAGTACTCCGATCCGAGTGAGGAAGTCCGTGGTCTTGCGCAGCACCCGGGCGTGGGCGGCCTGCCGGGCGGGGTGGGCGAGCAGTCGCTGTCGGAGCGCGTAACCGTCCGGGATTCCCGCGTCGCGGTAGACGGCGGGGTTGTAGAACGACTCCATGCTCGTGGTGATGTAGCGGCCGACGTAGCCGCTGGTCTCGCGTCGGGTCCGTTCATCGATGCCGGCCGCCACGAGCCGGTCCCACAGCAGCTGCACCAGGCGTCGCCCGAAGGCGATGTGGCGGGATTCGTCCTGGTGGTGGAGGCGGTTGATGTGGCGGATGGTCGTGTGCAGCCGTTCGTCGGCCGCGAGTCGCACGTTGTAGTGGTCGACCATCTGCTCGAAGACCAGAATGCGGACGAACACCAGGAAGTTCTCGATCGCCGCGTCCCGTGGAGTCTCGGGCAGTTTCAGCTTCTTGTCGGGGTAGATCTTGTCGGCGTACTTGAGGCAGAACGTGGCGAAGAACCACATGTGGTCGTTCTCCTCGCCAATGAAGTGGTGGAAGAACTCCGAGGGGGTCTCGAAGCCGGGCGTGTGGATCCGCCGCATGACCTCGATCAGCAGCTCCCTGATGCCGTGCACGTTCAGGCTGTAGAAGTGGACGCTCTCCCAGCGGCTCAGGGCGTGCAGCTGCTCGGGAGTCAGGGTCTCCATCGTTTCGGTGCCGTGGACCGTAAGCAGTTCCGGGGACATCCAGAAGTCGTCGGTGGGAATCGCCTTGGGCCAGTCGAAGGTCGTGTACGGGTTGTAGTAGTCCGCCGTCGCTTTGTCGGAGAGCCGTTCCAGAAGCGAACGGAACTCTGCGGTGTCGTCGGGAGCGGGTGGGCGCACGTCGTGTTCCTGCCGGGTCAGGCCCTCCACCGGATCCCCTCCAGCAGTGCCTTGTGGAGTTCGGGGTTGGAGGCGGCCACACAGGAGCGCTGGTTGTCGACACTCAGGTCGGTCAGCGCGGTGTTCCCGAGCGGCTTGCCGTAGCCGTCGGTGATGACGGCGCCGGCCTTCTCGGCGAGGAAGACCGCCGCCGCGATGTCGTAGGGGAACAGGTGGAGCACACGTCCGTTGCCGGCCCGCTCGAATTCGGGAAGGAGCCCGGGGTCGTCGCGCAGCAGCCGGTTGCCGATGTCGACGTAGGCGTCGAGCTGACCGGTGAGCAGCCGGGAGATGGAGTACGTGGCGCTGTTGAAGACGAACACGCCGCCGGTGTTCGCTGAGCGGTCGATGAGGTGGCCGTAGGCGTCGGTCATCAGCCGCGCGGGATGGCCGTTGAATTCGAGGGACCAGAACATCCGGGAGAGGTCGGTGGTCGTGGTCAGGGACGGTACGGGGCGGTCGTAGCCGTGGGCGGTCACCGCATCCGCGCCGCGCTCCCCGTAGAGGTAGGCCCCTGTCCTCATCTCCATGAGCAGTGCGTGTTCCACATCCGCGATGCGGGGGTGGTCGGACATCCGGGCCACGGCCACGGAAACGGTGGCCGATTCGAGTCCGGCGACGGCGGGCCTGGTGCCGTCGATGGGGTCGACGACGAGCAGGTACTCGGGTGCGGCGCCGTGGAATTGCAGTCCCCGGTCCTCGGAGTAGACGGCGACCGGTACGCCGCCGTCGACGACGTGCTTCCAGACGGCGGCCTCCGCCACGTCGTCGAGTCCGAACTGTGCGTCGCCACCGGGTGAATGGCCTCGTACGAGCCGGCTGTCGAGCTGGTTCTGCGCGGCCAGTACCTCGTCGCGCACCGATGAGGCGAGCTGTACGACGTAGTCCTTCATGCTGTCTCCGTGGTGAAGAGTGCGTCGAGCCGGTCGCAGAGCAGGTCGGCTTCGGCTCGGGTGATGATGAGCGGCGGCCGGATCTTGATGACGTTGCCTCGGCCGTAGCGTGAGGTCCGCAGGATCAGGCCGTGTTCCATCCCGCGCCGCGCCAGTGCCTGTGCGCGGTCGCTGTGGGGGCGGCCGTCCTCGTCACCGATTTCGATGCCGATCATCAGACCGAGGCCGCGCACGTCCACGATGGACGGGTGAACCGCGGCGAGCCCCCGCAACCGGTCCATGATGTGGGCACCCACCTCTCGTACGTTCGCCAGGAAGCCGGGGCGGCCGATGACGTCGAGGGTCGTCGCTGCGGCTGCCGCCGCCAGGATGTTGCCGCCGTAGGTGAACGAGTGGTGGTCGCTGCCGAGCCCGGACATCCGTTCGTCGGCGATGATGGCGGCGACCTGTGCGCCGGAGCCGCCGAGCCCCTTGCCGGTGGTCAGGATGTCGGGTCGCACGCCGTAGTGCTCGGCGGCGAACATCCGGCCGACCCGGCCGATGCCCGTCTGTATCTCGTCGAAGATCAGCGCGATGCCCCGCTCGTCGCAGAGGGTGCGCAGTGCGGCGAGATACCCGTCGGGCGGCACGATGTTCCCACCGCTGCCCGAGATCGGTTCCACGACGACACAGGCGACGCTGCCGGAACTGGCGTAGTCGAGGAAGTCGTTGACCCGCTCGACACAGAGCAGTCCACAGCTGTCGGGGGTCTGCCGGTAGAAGCAGCGCAGGCAGTAAGGGTCGGGGACCTGGATCACGCCGGGCATCAGGTGCGGGAAGGGTGCCTTGCGAAAGGACTCACCCGACATGGTGGTCGTCATCATGGTCTGGCCGTGATGACTGCGGAAGAGGGTGATGACATCGCGCCGCCCGGTGCTGATCTGGGCCATCTTGACCGCGCCCTCGTTGGCGGTGGACCCGCCCGAGACTTTGAGGTGCACCTTGGTGAGGTTCTCGGGGGTGACCTCGACCAGGCGTCGCACCAGGTCGTTGACCGGCTTGGTCTGAAAGGTCGACGTCGCGTGCACCAGCCGTTCGACCTGGTCGCGCATCGCCTTGACCACTTCGGGGTGGCTGTAGCCGAGGCTGAGATTGAAGGTGCCGGACGCACAGTCGATGTATTGATTCCCGTCCGAGTCGTACAGATAGATCCCTTCGCCGTGATCCATCAGGTAGTCGCTGACCGGGTAGTAGATCAAATTTTGGGCGTGCGTCAAGTCGACCATGTGTCTCCTGCTGCTCACGACGTGGAATTTCGACGTGCCCGGCAAGGGCCCTTTGGCGGGGGCCGTTCCACCGCACAAAACGACCCCCGCGAATCATGGTTTCCCGCGTGGCGGGAATCCCGGTGCTGGAATTTCAGATGTCCAGCACGAAGGTGAAAGCGGCATCCCAGCCGTCCGCGGTCCGGCGGACATCCATCAGACACTCCGGCCGGAAATACTTGTCCAGGTGATTGCGCCGTTCGTCCGGGAAGTACAGCATCGTGGTCAGCACCTCACCGCCCGGGGGCTGCACCTTGACGTGCACGTGGCGCGTGCGGCCCGGGTACACGGCGGGCAGCACCGTCTCCAGCCGCCAGTTCCCGTCGCTGTCGGCGAACAGGTGACCCCGGAGCCGGAACCCCTCCTCGTCGTAGACTCCCTCGTCCCCGACCTGCCAGAAGTCGAGGAGCGCGCCGCCGACGGGCTTGCCTTCGGGGGTGACGATGCTGCCGTGGAGCAGCAGAGGCGTGCCGCCCTCCACATCGCCCCTGAAGTCGGGCTTGTGCGGGGTGGCGGGCTTGTAGAAGGGCCCCTCCTTCTGCTCCGGAGTGGGCGGGGTTCCGTTGCACCTGACCGTTGGCGTCAGCGTCAACTTCCCGTCACCGGCTTCCGAAATCCCTTCCCCGGAAGTGGGATGCAAGACGTTTTCCGGCCTCGTGTTCTCCACTGCGAAATTCTCCCTTGTTCAAGGATCTTTCGACTCACGGAAGCATAACGGCCCGACTTTGCACTGACCAGAAAGTATCAGCCTGTTAAGGAGTGCTTATTGGCCAAGAACATCGGAAGTCCGCCTTTTGATCTTCACATTCCTGACCGCGAAATTACCGAAGGCATCGGAGTAAGGCTTTTTCACCGTACGGAAAGTGACGGTGTGGCAGAGGGCTATGAGGGGTGGGACGGAAGAGACGGACGGGCACGCGCAATGAGCCGTACGTGAAGGGAATCGGGCGGAGAATGACGGCTGGGCTCGACGCCTTCGAGGTCTCCGTGACTCCTGCCCCGGATCGTGGGATCCGGGGCAGCGGACGGCGGAGCCTCGTGCGTCTGCTTCCGGTGCCCCCGCCGCGCCAGGCGGCGGTGCGCGAGCTCCGGTGCTGTGGCCGGGGCGGAACGGCCAAGAACCGCAGAACTCGGCCGGTCCGGGCCGGCATTCCCACGCATGGGGCTTGCGTCCGCGTCCACGGGCGGACTACGGCTCCGCGAAGGCCCGTGGAGCTCAGCCGATACGGTCCGTCGCCGGCCCCGGTTCGTCCGACAGGTGGCGGAGCAACACCGTCCGTGCCCCGGCGAAGCAGTCGGCGTCGGGCGGCGCGGTGAGGATGTCCGCCAGGGTGAACAGGTCCAAGGTCCGGCTGAGTTCGCGCCAGTCACTCGGCAGAAGCCCACCCGCGTCCCTGTAGCCGGACACGAACCCGTCCGCAAAAGAGGGCGGATACAGATGTGCGAAGCGCAGCATATTGCCGATGTCGTAGAGGGGCGAGCCACTGAACGCCTGTTCCCAGTCCAGCACGGCCGCCACGTCCCACCGGCCGCTCTCCCGTGAGACCAGCACGTTCTTGGGGTTGAAATCGCAGTGGACCAGTCGGCTGTGGCCGCTCACGTCGGCGACCCGGTGCCCGGTCCGCGCGGCGAGTCCCCGCAACGCGTCGGCCTCGCCGGGCGTCAGGGTGTTGCCGGTGGTGGCCAGGCATCGCTCGACGAAACCGGGCAGGTCGGCGACCTTGTCACCCGCCTCGGCCGGCACGAGGGTGGCGTCGTGGAAGGGGCCCGGCCGGGGCAGCCGTACCGCTGCGATCCGGGCCAGGACTCCGCCCACCGCGCCGCCGAGCTCGGCCACCTCGGCTGTGGTCGGCTCCCCGGCGAGCGCCTGGCCGAGCGGAATGCCGTCGGAGAACCGATAGACCAGCGTGGGCCTGCCCGTAGCCTTCCCGTACGGATCGGACGCGACGACGTCGACCACCGGAACGGTGGGCGCCGCCCGCTCCAGCACGGCCGTCTCCACGGCGCAGGTGTTGCGGTGCATCCGGGTGGCGCTGGAGCGGTAGCGACGGAGAACGTACCGCTCTCCCTGTCGTGTCGTGACCAGATGCATGTCGTTGGTGAACCCGCCGCGCAACGGGCTCACCTCCGACAGACTCAGGCCGGGGAGCGCTCGTTCCATCAGCCACGCGCGGGTCGCGGTGTCGAGGCCGGCAGGGTCACCGATCATCATGACGGCGAGCCTTCCCGTTCGCGGCTCCGCTCACGCGGGCTCTGCCGCCGGCGGCGGTACGTCGGCGCCCGAGCCGTCCGCGGACGGTCGCGCCGTCCCCTCGCGGGCCTCGCCCCGTGCCTCCTCGGCGGCCCGCTCGGCCAGCACCAGGCCTCCCGCCGGTCCGGCGAGCCGGCCGAGGGCGGCAGGGACCACGAAGTCGTCGGCGGCGTGCTCCGGCAAGCCCGGATATCCGGCCAGTGACCGGGCAAGTTCCGCCCGCAGCAGGGGGAAGAGGCCGGGCAGTACGGCCATCCCGCCCCCGATCACGATGCGTTCGGGCGCGGTGGTGTAGATGATGTCGCGCAGCCCGGAGGCGAGGTAGACCGCCTCCATTTGCAAGGCGCGTCCAAGCACTTCACCACTCAGCTCCTGGGCCGGTCGCCCCCAGCGGGCGGCAACGGCCTCGCCGCCCGCCATGCCTTCCCAGCAGTCCGCGTGGAAGGGGCAGGATCCCGGGAAGTCGTCCCCCGGTATCCGGGGGACGCTGAGATGCCCCATCTCCGTGTGGACCAGGCCGTTGATGACGCGTCCGCCGATCACCGCGCCGCCGCCGATGCCGGTGCCGACCGTCAGGTACACATAGGTGTCCCGGCCCCGCGCGGCGCCCCAGCGGCCCTCGCCGAGCGCCGCACCGTTGACATCGGTGTCGATGGCCACCGGCACGCCGAGCGCCGCCGCGACCGTTCCCGCGACGTCCACTCCGGACCATCCGGGCTTCGGCGTCGCGGCAAGACGCCCGTAGCCGGGATGCGAGCGGCGCAGTTCGAGGGGGCCGAACGACGCGATGCCCACGGCATCCAACGGCCCCTTCACCGCGGCCTCCTCGAAGAAGGCGACTGCTCTGGCCAGCGTCGGTTCCGGTTCTCCTGTGGGAAAGCGGATCTCGTCCTCGATCCGGTCGGGCGCCGATCCGACCAGACAGACGAACTTCGTTCCGCCGGACTCGATCGAACCCAGCCGCGGCCCGTTCACGCGCCCACCGGCCAGCCGTCCGCGCCGGCCGGGCCCGCGTCGGAGCGGATGACAACCTTCATGGCGTCATACCGACTGCCCGTCCTGTCGCGACCGACCCCGCCCAGCGCGCCGAGCGCGTCCTCGTACGCCTCCAGTGGGAACTCGTGCGTCACCAGGCGTTCAAGTCCCAGACCGCCCGCCAGGTCGACGGCCACGGGGAAGGTGTCCCCCCGGAAGTCACCGGCTCCGATCAGCCGGATCCCGCGGTTGGTCAGCTGGAGCGGCCGCAGCGGCACGCTGTAGCTGTCGTCGAAGCCCATGAGGACGACCCGGCCGCCGTCGTCCACCAGGCGCAGGGCATCTTCCAGACCGCCCCCTGTGGTGTCGAACACAACGCCGGGCCGATCGCCTCCCGATGCCTTCACAAGGGCCTCGGCCGCGTCCGTCCGGGACACGTCCACAACATGCTCGAACAAGTCGCGTGCTGCGGAAAGCCGGTAACCGTCCGTCTCGGCCACGATGACGCACCGCGCGGTCCGGGCGGCGACCAGGGCGACAAGCATGCCGATCGGTCCCGCGCCCAGGACTGCCACGGTGTCGTCGACCGTCAGCTCGGCCGCCTGGACGTTGTTGAGGACACAGGCGAGCGGTTCGATGAGTACCGCGCTGCGGAAGGGCATCCCGTCGGGAACGCGCCGTACGAACCGCTCCGGCAGCACCACACCGTCGGCGTATGTCCCGTCACGGTCCACGCCGACCTCCGTCCCCGCCTTGTTCCGGCAGAAGTTCGTCGCCCCGCGCACGCACGGCGCACACCAGCCGCAGTACAGCGTCGGGTTGACCACCACTCGGTCCCCCACGGCGAGCGACCGCACCCCGGCACCCACCTCCTGGACCAGACCGACCGACTCATGGCCGAGCACCACACCCGGCCTGGCCGGGAAGCGACCGAGCAGAATCTTGCGGTCGGTTCCGCAGATCCCGGTGCCGACGATCTTCACCACCACGTCGTCGTCCGCGCCGACGCATGGCGCCGGACGGTCTTGAAGCTCGACGGAACCGGGGCCCAGGTAGACAAGTGCGCGCACAGGTACCTCCCTATCGGTGTGCGGCAGCGAGTGCTGCCGGCGCCGTGCAAGGCGAAGCTGTGTTCGGCCATCGACGTTAGCGCAGGGACACCTGCTGGGAAACGGCGCTTCTGAGCCGTTGGGCGCACCGCCTCGACCCTGTCGGGACGTCGCCGCTTCGTTCCCGTTCCCGCCGTGGACCTGGTCGATGACGATCCGTCAGAGCTCGACGCCGGAGGTGAGCTCCCGGGTGGCGCCCCGCGGGCTCGCTCCACCGCGCTCTCCCCCGGACAAGGCTCACAGGACCGTGGCCGGGACGGACGCCGTGTCCAAGGCGAATGCGCTGCCCACCGCGGTGGTCAGGGCCCTGGCGTGGCGCGGGACGAACGACGGGGCGCGAGTGGTCGCGGACTCCGGGTTCTGCGCGTTGTAATACACCGTCAGGAACTCGTCCTCGGCCACGGTGAGGCGCGCCCGGCGCTCCTCGAAGCTGACGGTGCGCCCGTCGGCCGTACGGAACTCCAGGGGGGTGGGTGTGGCCAACCCGGTGCGCCCTTTGAGTCCTGGGCCTCCTCGGTACGCAGGCCCCTGCACCGGGCCTCGGCGGTGAGGCCGTCCGCCCAGGCGGCCCGCAGCCGCGGACCCTGGAGCTACCGGTCCATAACCCCTCCGCAGAACACGGCTGCGCCCACGGCGACTACGAGATACACGACGGCAATGACCACGGCTCCCCCGGAGTGATCTCGGTCCCGTCGGACGCCCATACCGTTCGACAGCCGAATGTCTCCATGGGCCGTCATGATCCCGCGGACAAAGTCCAAGGGCTGCCCGCTGCCTCGGCCGACCGTGAGCGTTCGACGGACTTCGGACCGTGGTTTCACAGTGCCCTCTGGTGCCCTTCCCAGTACGGGTCGCGCAGCCGCCTCTTGTACAGCTTGCCGTTGGGATCGCGGGGCATCTCCTCGATGAAGTCGATGCTCCTGGGGCGCTTGTACCCGGCCAGATGATGTTCGCAGTGGCGCAGGATCTCGGCGGCCAGCGCGTCCCCCGCCTCGCGTGTCCCGGCCGGTTCGACGACCGCCTTGACCTCCTCGCCCCAGTCGGGGTGCGGAATGCCGAAGACGGCCACGTCGGCGACCGCGGGGTGACTGAGGAGGGCGCCCTCGATCTCGGCGGGGTAGATGTTCACACCACCGGAGATGATCATGTCGATCTTGCGGTCGCGGAGGAAGAGGTAGCCGTCCTCGTCGAGAATGCCGAGGTCACCGACGGTGAAGAAGTCGCCGATGCGGTTCTTCCTCGTCTTGGTCTCGTCCTTGTGGTAGCTGAAGCCGCCGGTGTTCATCTTCATGTAGACGGTGCCGAGCTCGCCGGGCGGCAGGCGGTTGCCGTCGTCGTCGAAGACGGCGAGTTCGCTGATCGGCCAGGCCCTGCCGACCGTGCCCGGTTTCTTCAGCCAGTCCTCGGCGGTGGCGAAGGCGCCGCCGCCCTCGCTGGCCGCGTAGTACTCCTCGACGCACCGCCCCCACCAGTCGATCATGGCGCGTTTGACGTGGTCCGGGCAGGGAGCTGCGCCGTGGATGGCGTGGCGCATGGCAGTGACGTCGTACCGCCGCTTCACCTCGTCGGGGAGGGCGAGGAGGCGGTGGAACTGGGTCGGGACCATGTGCGTGTGGGTGCAGCGATGGGTGTCGATGAGGCGCAGCATTTCCTCGGGCGTCCACTTGTCCATCAGGACCAGCGGATGCCCGATGTGCAGGGACGCGCCGGCGAACTGGAGGACGGCTGTGTGGTACAGCGGCGAACAGACCAGATGGACGTTGTCGTCGAAGGGTTTGATGCCGAAGATGCCGAGGAATCCGCCGAGGTGGCTCTCCTCGGGAAGCTTGCCGGAGAGCGGGCGGCGGATGCCGCGGGGGCGGCCGGTGGTGCCCGAGGTGTAGTTCATGACCCAGCCGAGGGTGCGGGCCTCGGGGGGTGCGTCGGACTGTCCTTCGAGCAGTTCGGCGTACGGGCGGAAGCCGTCGACCGTACCCACGGCATAGCGGTGGCCGGCCGGGAGCTTCGCCTCGTCCGCGGCCGCGGTCGCCGCCTGGGCGAACCGCTCGTGCGCGATGAGCACCTTGGCGCCGGAGTCGGAGACGATCCAGGCGATCTCGGGGCCGACGAAGTGGTGGTTGACGGGTACGAGATAGAAACCCGCCTGGGAGGCGGCGAGGTAGGCGGTGAAGAACTCGACACCGTTGGGCAGAACGACCGCGAAGGCATCGCCCCGTCGGAGCCCGGCCGCGCGCAGTCCGTGGACCAGGCGGTTGGCTGCGGCGTGCAGCCGGCCCGCCGTCCAGCTCTCGCCGTCGGGTGCGATCAGGACCGTACGGCCGGGATCGGCGGCGGCCTGGGCCCAGAAGCCGTTGGGCGGCAGGTTCATGAGGCGCTCCGTCCGGCGATGTGGTTGATCCGGTCCACGGCGCGCTCGAAGCCGCGGGTCAGATCGTCGAATACGGCCTGCACGCTGCGTTCGCTGTTCATCCTGCCGACGATCTGGCCGACGGGGGTGCCGAGCAGCGCGCCGGTCTCGTACTTCTGGATACGGGAGACGGCTTCGGCGACCAGCAGCCCCTGGAGCGGCATGGGCAGGGTGCCGGGGCCCGACGGGTCGTCCCAGGCGTCGGTCCATTCGGTACGGAGCTGGCGCGCGGGTTTTCCGGTGAGCGCGCGGGAGCGGACGGTGTCGCCGGAGCCCGCGGCAAGGAGTTTGCGGGTCAGCGCGCGGGAGTGGAGGTCGGCCTCTTCCGTCGTCAGCCAGAGGGAGCCGAGCCAGACGCCCTGGGCTCCGAGGGCGAGTCCGGCGGCGATCTGCTCTCCGCTGCCGATTCCGCCCGCGGCGAGGACGGGGAGCGGTCCCACGGCGTCGACCACGTCCGGGACCAGGACCATGGAGGCGATCTCACCTGTGTGGCCGCCCGCCTCGTACCCCTGGGCGACCACGATGTCGATGCCCGCGTCCGCGTGGTGGCGGGCGTGCTTGGCACTTCCGGCGAGCGCGGCGACGAGCACGTCCTGGTCGTGCGCGCGTCGGACGACGTCGGCGGGCGGCGACCCGAGAGCGTTGGCGAGAAGTTTGATGGGGTATTCGAAGGCGACGTCAAGCTGGTTGCGGGCGACTTCCTCCATCCATCCGGTGATGCGCCAGCCGGACGCCTCGCCCTCGGCGAGTTCCGGTACGCCGTGCTTGGCCAGGGTGTCCTGGACGAACTGGCGGTGTCCGGCCGGGATCATCGCCTCGACGTCGGCCTCGGTCACCCCCTCCACCTTCTTCGCGGGCATGACGACGTCGAGACCGTACGGCTTGCCGTCGGTGTGCTCCTGCATCCAGTCCAGGTCACGTGCGAGGTCGTCGGGGGCGGTGTAGCGGACCGCGCCGAGTACGCCGAATCCGCCGGCCCGGGTGATGGCCGCGGCCACCGCGGGGAACGGCGTGAAGCCGAAGATGGCGTGCTCGACTCCCAGTTTCTTGCTCAGCTCCGTCTCCATGGGGCGCAGGATGCCGCAGCCGGACAGCCGAGGGAAGAGATTTTCTGATGCAGTGTCAGATTCTTTGTGACGCCGGGGACCTCCGCGACAGCAGTGGTGACAGTAATCTCTGCGGCGGCAGGAAGTTTCATCGTCGGACGAAATTTCGAAAGTTACTTTCGCGCAGCAGGAAGGGGTTCCGGATGACCGAGGACGCGGCCGGCAGAGGGATCAGCCGACGCAGGCTGGGCGGTGGGATGCTGGCCCTGGGCGGAGCACTCGCCCTGGCGCCGATTCCGTTCGCGGAACGGGCGTCGGCCATGGAGTCTGGGGCGGGGTCGTCGGGTATGCACGCAGGGATCGGGACGAGCGCGGCATCCGGGCAGGCCCGGCCGACGCTGCGGCGCGGATCCGCCGCCCGTGCCGGGTTGCTGCAGGGGCCGTTGGACCAATTGGTTGTCGATGCGGAGAAGTTCCTCTCGAACTCCCCCAAACACCCTTGGTATGCCGGTGCGGTGCTGCTTGCCGGGCGGGGTGGCACGGTGGCGCTGCACCACCCGATCGGCAAGGCCGTGCGCTACGCCGCGTACGACGAGGAGACCGACACGGGGGTGGAGTTCCCGCCCGACCAGCAGATCGCGATGGCCGAGGACACGGTCTTCGACCTGGCTTCGGTGTCGAAGCTGTTCACCTCGCTCCTGGCCGTGCAGCAGATCGAGCGCGGAACGCTGGAGCTGGAGGCGAAAGTTGCCTCGTATCTGCCCGATTTCGCCGGTGGCGGCAAGCAGGACATCACGATCCGTCAGCTGCTCACGCATACGTCGGGCTTCCGTGCCTGGATTCCGCTGTACACAGCGCCGACGCGGGAGGGGAAGCTGGAGCTGCTCTGGAATGAGGTCCCGGCCAATCCGCCCGGCACGGTGTACCTCTACTCCGACCTCAATCTGATCTCGCTGCAACTGGTCCTGGAGAAGATCACCGGCCGCACGGAGGATGTCCTGCTCCGTGAACAGATCACTGCTCCGCTCGGTATGCACCGCACTCGGTACAACCCGCCGGCCTCCTGGAAGCCGAAGATCGCCGCAACCGAGGATGCCCGGCTCCCCTGGTCCGGCCTCGACCGCGGGCTGGTCTGGGGCGAGGTGCACGACGAGAACGCGTACAGCCTGGACGGCGTGGCGGGCCACGCCGGAGTCTTCTCCTGCGCCTGGGACCTCGCGATCCTCGCCCGTACGCTGCTCAACGGCGGGGTCTACGGCCGCGCGAGGATCCTCTCCGCGGAATCGGTGGACCTGCTGTTCACGGACTTCAACACCGCGTTCCCCGGCGATGCGCACGGACTCGGCTTCGAGCTCTACCAGCACTGGTACATGGGGGCGATGGCAACCCCTCGTACCGCGGGCCACACCGGTTTCACCGGTACCAGTCTGGTCCTGGACCCCACGACCGACTCGTTCCTGATCGTCCTCGGCAACTCGGTGCACCCGGTGCGCAGCTGGCGCTCCGGCAGCGCGCCGCGTGTCGCCACCGCCAACCAGATGGCGCGCGCCGTCGCGGTCCGTCCCGCCCGGGGACATACGGCGTGGTTCTCCGGACTGGCGAGCGCCACCAGCGCCACGCTCACGCTGCCCGCGCTGCGTCTCGCGTCGTCGCGGGCCCGGCTGAGCTCGGCCCTCTGGTGGGACACCGAGCCCGGGTCCGATTTCCTCTTCCTGGAGGCGTCGGCGGACGCCGGGGCGACCTGGCAGGCGGTGCCGTTCACCACCGTACCGATGGCCGGTCAGCACCCCCCGGAGCCCGAACCGCATCCGACGGGCTCGGTCTCCGGCTGGTCCGGCCGGGTCTGGCACCGTCTCGACGCGGACCTCGCCACATGGCGCGGCAAGGAAGTGCGGCTGCGGTGGCGGTACGCCACGGATCAGCTGTACGTCGGGCGCGGGGTGTACGTGGACGCCGTCCGGGTCGAGGACGGCAACCGGACGGTCTTCGACGAGAGCCGGTCCGGTGACGCCGCGGGCATCGAGGCGCTGGGATGGACGGCTTCGGCGGACTGAGACGGGCCGCGGCGGGCTGCGGTGGCTCAAGAACTGGCCACGGCGGGCTGCGGTGGATTCCGGCGGGATGTCGAGCCATTGGCCGGCCGTGCCGGGGAAGGGCCGTCCCCCTTCTCCGGCACGGTCACAGCAGCTGGACGGCGAGTGCTGTGATGAGGACGCTGGAGACCAGGGCGGTGACGAGCTGCCCGCGACTGCTCGTCACCACCCGGCCGAGCAGTGCTCCCCCACCGGCGAGCAGCAGCTGCCAACTGGCCGACGCCACAAAGGCGGCGAGTACGAACACCACCCGCTCCAGGCGGTCGGCGTCGGCTGTCGTACGGCTGCCGAGCACCAGCGCCGCGAAGTAGATGACAGTGGCGGGGTTCATCATCGTCATCCCGAGCAGCATCAGGTAGGACCGTGCCGGACCGACAGGGTCCGTCCCGATCCGGGCCGCTGTCCGCCGCCCTCGGTATCGCGCGATCGCCGTCGTAGCGCCACGGACCGCCAGCGCGATCAGCACCAGCGCCGACGCCCATCGCAGAGGCACCATGACCGGCGCGAGGACATGAGTGAGCGAGGAACCCCCCACCACCGCGACGACCGCATAGAGACCGTCGGCGGTTGCGACACCCAGGGCCGCACAGACTCCCGTCCTCAGAGACGTCCGGGCGGTGAGGCCCACCAAGTAGGTCCCGACCGCCCCCACCGGTATGGCAATGCCGTACCCGGCCAGAAGTCCCGCGACCAGGACGGCGATCATGCGCGTGCGGGATTCGGTCTCCGCAGTCGGCCGGGCTGCTGCTGACCGCGCACCGAACGGGCGGCGGAGGTCGGCGGCAGCGGGGCGGTGATCGATTCCATGGGCAGATGGTGGGACCGGCGCGGCATCGTGGGCAAGGCATTTTTGTGACGTCGGACCGTCCGGGGACGGCGGAGCGGCGTCGGCACCCCCCTCCACGGGGCGGGTTCCCGCGACGGAGAATGCTCCGATGACCACATCTCCGCAGAACTGGACGCGCGCCGAGCGGCTTGATGCCGACCGGCTGACAGAGGCCCTGTACGCCGAGACAGGTATCCGGCTGGTGGTGGAGGGGCCCTGTCCGGGAGGGCAGGTCGGTGCCGCGTACGTGCGCTGGCCCGACGGTCACCGGTCCGTGCTCAAGTGGCGACAGCTTACGCGGCTCAAGGATCTGCGGGCTGGACCGTTGACGGTGTGCGAAGTGCTGCACGCGCACGGGTATCCCTGCCCGTCGACGGAGTTGGCGGTCCAGGTGGACAACGCGGTCGTTCTGGTCCAGGAGTGCATGCCGGGCGCGCCGATGGAATGTCTGGACCACCACGGGCTGGATCAGGCACTCGCCCTCAACGAGTCGCAGGCGGGGCTGCTGGCGGCACGTACGGATGTCCCGTTGATGAACCTGTATCTGCTCGACGACGGCCCCGGCTACTGCCTTCACGAGCCGCTGCGTCGGCACAGCCGGCGCAGCGGTGCCCTGGAGCACCGGGTCAAGTCGGTCGGGGCCGATCACCCACGCCAACTGCCCGGGGACGACGTCGTGCACCAGGACTTTCACCACGGCAACCTGCTCGCCCTCGACGGTTCGGTCACCGGCGTCATCGACTGGGACGGCGCCGGACGGGGCGACCGCCGTTTCGACCTGGTCACCCTGCGCTTCGGGCTGCATGCCGACGCACAGCCCCCGGGCGTCACCTGCCGCCTCAACGACATTCTGGACGGCCTGCCCGACGATGTCCTGCGCCCCTCCTGGGCGCATATGAGTCTGCGCATGGTCGACTGGGCCATCAGGCACTTCGCTCCGGGCGACGTCGAGCACTGGCTCGACCTGGCCGAGCAACGCATGTGACGGCGGCGGGCATGTGCGACCCGGTGTATCTCATGGCCGGTGCGCGAGCCGTGGTGCCCGGTCGCGACGGGCCCGGGATCCGGTGGAGGACCGCGGCACGGCCGTACGAAGGCGCGGGGCTGGTCCTGGGCGACCTCGGGGGTGTGTACCTGTTCGAGTGCCCCACCTGCCCGGGGGGACCGTACACGCACCGCTTCGACTGCTCCTGAGAGCAGGGTAGGGTGCCCGCCGGGCGACCTCAGGAGGAACATGAAAGCCACAGTTGAAATTCCTACAACTCCCTTGAAACCACTGCGAGTTGTCGCTTTCCGGCGATTCGTTCTCGCCAATCTCGTCTCGGCGACCGGGTCCGCTATGGCTCCCCTCGCGCTCGCCTATGCGGTGATCGGACAGGGCGGCGGAGCCGGGTCGCTCGGCGTCGTGCTGGCCACGAACTCCGTACCGACGATCGTCTTCACCGTCGCGGGCGGCGTCCTCGCGGATCGTCTGTCGCGCAGCCGGATTCTGTTTCTGGGCAACCTCCTGTCCGCGGCCGCGAGGGGGTGCTCGCCGTGCTGGTGGCCACGCATCATGCGACGACCGCTTCGATCGCCGCGTGCGGCTTCGCGTCGGGGGTCGCCGTGGCCTTCACCGCACCGGCCGCGATCGGCGTGGTGGGGCAGCTCGTCGCGGCGGAGCACCTGCAGCAGGCCAATGCGCTGGTCCGGCTTCCGAACAATGCCGTCAAGGTGCTCGGCCCCGTCGTCGGAGGTCTGATCGTCGCGGTCGGCGGCCCGGCGTGGGCCCTGTCGTGGGATGCGCTCACCTTCCTGATCGCAGCGCTCCTGCTGCTCGGCCTGCGGCTGAGCACACCGGTCACGACGGGCAGTGCTCTGGCCGACCTGCGGGCGGGCTGGTCCGGCTTCCGCTCCCGCACCTGGCTGTGGACGTACACCGCCGCCGGAACGGTCGTGGTCGCCGCATGGCTCGCCGGCTTTCAGCTCCTCGGCCCGGTCATCGCCGCCGAGCACTACTCGGGGGCGCGTTTCTGGGGGCTCGTCCAGGGCACGTTCGCATTCGGGCTGCTGGCGGGGACGGTGGTGTGCCTGCGTTGGAAGCCCCACCGCCTGCTGGCCGTTGCCGTCATCACCGGCTCCGGGCTCTGCCTGCCACCGGCGGCATTGGGAATGGGCCTGGACCTGCCCTGGGTGCTGCTCAGTGCCGTGCTCGCGGGCGTCGGGCTGGATGTCGCCATCGTGGCGTGGACCACCGCGCTCCAACAGCACGTGCCCCAGGAGGAGCTGGGCCGCATGAGCTCGTTCAACGGTGTCGGGGAGCGTATCGCCATCCCGCTCGGCTACCTCGTCACCGCGCTCGCCGCACATGCCTGGGCCGATCGGACCGTGCTCCTGGTCTGTGCCGGTGCCATCGTGGCCGCCACGGTCCTCAACCTCTGTGTACGGGACGTGTACCGCGTCAATCGCGTCTGAGCGTGCAGGCGTGCACTCGACAGCGCACCCGATACGCCACCGTCTCAGACCGGCCCGGAGTCGTCCGGCTGGATGCCTGCCCGGCGGGACACGTCCTCGCTGTGCTCCAGGTGGCTGCGCCCCTCCTCGCCGAGCTGCCTGAGCACCCCGGCGAGCACCGTCTCGACGGTGGCCAGCGTCGGGACCATGCTGTCGTACGGCGAAGGCGCGGCGACATGACTGGGCAGGACGACATCGGCGAGGTTGGTCACCGGCGAGAGCCAGGCGTCGGTGAACAGGACGATCTTGCTTCCGCACTGCGCGGCCATCTCGGCGATGACGATCTTGTCCGGTTCGTAGCGCCGGTAATCGAAAACCACGAGGACGTCCTGCCTGCCGAGACCCGCCAGGACGGCGGTGCGCTCCACGTCACGGTCCGGCAGGATGACCACGTCGCTGCGCAGTTGCATGAGGTGCAGCCCCAGATACTGCGCCAGCAGATGCGTGAACCGGCCGCCGGCCAGGATGATGCGACGCTTGGGGTGGCAGAGCAGGGAGATCGCCGCCTGCACGTCGTGGGGCGGCAGTTCCCGCAGCGTACGGGCGACCTCGGAGCTGAAGACGTCCTGTCCGCCCTCGGGGTGCGCGGTGTCCCGCCCCTCCTCGTCCTGTGCACCGGGTGGCGTGGTGCCATATCCCCGCGTGCTGTACAGCTGCAGAGGTGAGGCGCTGCGTTCCTCCAGTTCCCCCCGCAGCGCCGCCTGGAAGTCGGGGAACCCCTTGTATCCGAGCCGGTTGACGAAACGGATCACCGTGGGCGCGCTCACCGCGGCGCGTTCGGCGAGTGTGGCCACCGTCTCGAAACCGGCCGACGGGTAGCCGGCGAGAAGCACCCGGGCCACCTTGCGTTCGGCGGGGCTGAGGTCACCGAACCGTTGCCGGATCTCTTCGGCGAGTGAGGACATGGGCCGGGCCACCTTTCCAAAGGGGTTCAGATTACGCGGATCGGCGTGCTCCGGGTATCCGGGTCAGCTGTCGTCGGTGGAGCCGAGAGCCGTGATCAGTGCCGCCAGCAGGGCGATCCTGGGCGGGACCGTGGTCACGTCCAGCCACTCCTCCGGGCTGTGGTCACCGCCGCCGACCGGGCCGAGGCCGTCGAGCGTCGGCACCCCGGCTCCGGCGATGGTGTTGGCGTCGCCGACGCCACCGGTGGCAGCGGCTCCCAGGTCGAGGCCGAGCTCGGCCCCGGCTTCCCGGGCTCGGGCGAACACGGTGCGGGCCGCCGGGGTGTCCTCCATCGCCGGGCATGCTTCCGTCTGCCGCACGGTGGCAGTGGTGCCCGGTACGGTCAGCTGGGCGGCGGCGGCCTCGATGGCCTGCCGGGCGCGCTGGATGCCCGATCCGGTCGAGGAGCGTACTTCCACATGCAACTCGGCCTCGGGGCAGACGATGTTGATACGGCTGCCGGCCCGGATCATCCCCACATTGACCGTGACGTCGCCCCAGCGTCCGTTCATCTGCTGGCAGGCGATGAGCAGCTGCGCGGCGGCGAGCGCGGCGTTCGCTCCGCGTTCCGGTTCGATGCCGGCGTGGGCGGCCCGTCCCGTGACGGTGATCAGGAAGTCCGCGACCCCCTTGCGGGCGATGACGAGGTCGCCGTTCTCCCGGGCGCACTCCAGGCCCAGCCCGAAGTCGACGGCGGCGGCGAGCTCCGCGGTCACCCGGCGGCTGGCAGGGGAGCCGATCTCCTCGTCGGGGGTGGCGAGGAAGACGAGCTCCGCGAAGTCCGTCATCCCCCGGCGCAGCAGGAGTTCCGCGGCGGTGAGGCCGGCCAGCAGGCCGCCCTTGTCGTCGCTGACTCCGGGGCCGTGGGCGAGCGGGCCGGTACGGGTGAAGGGGCGCTGCGCCGCCGTCCCGTCGTCGAAGACGGTGTCCATGTGTCCGGCGAGAAGGATGCGCCGTCCGCCCTGTTCGACGGGAAGCCGGCCGCGCAGCCGCCCCACCACCAGGTCACCGAAGTGCGTGTCGTGGCCCGGGGCCGTGACGGGCGACCGGTCCACCTCGAACCCCAGACCGGTCAGGCGCCGCACGGTCCATGTCGCGATGCGATTGACCCCTTCAGGGCTGTACGAGCCCGAGTCGATGGACACCAGATGTTCCAGGTCTGCCAGGTAGCGGGGCTGGAGGGCGAGGGCGTCGGGGAGCAGCTGGGCCGCCGTGCCCCGCTGCCGTACCTCGGGCATCACAGGACCTTCGACAGGAAGGTACGGGTGCGTTCCTGCTGGGGATCGCCGAGTACCTGCCGGGGGTCACCGGCCTCGACCACGACACCGCCGTCCATGAAGACGGCCGTGTCCGCGACCTCCCGGGCGAATCCGATCTCGTGTGTGACGACGACCATCGTCATCCCTTCCGCGGCCAACTGCCGCATCACGTCGAGTACTTCCCCGACCAGTTCCGGGTCCAGAGCCGACGTGGGTTCGTCGAAGAGCATCAGTTCGGGCTTCATCGCGAGGGCTCTGGCGATCGCGACGCGCTGCTGCTGGCCGCCGGACAGCTGGGCCGGATGGCGCTCGGCACGGTCGGCGAGGCCGACCCGGTCCAGCAGCCGCAGGGCGTCGGCGCGTGCCTCGGCCCTGGTGACACCCGCGACCTTCACGGGCGCCTCCATGACGTTCTCCAGCGCTGTCATGTGCGGGAAGAGATTGAACCGCTGGAACACCATCCCGATGTCGCGGCGGGCGCGGGCGATCTCGCGTTCCTTCAGCTCGTACAGCCGGTTGCCCTGCTGCCGGTAGCCGACCGGGGCGCCGTCGACGGACAGGCTGCCTCCGTCGATCTTCTCCAGATGGTTGATGCAGCGCAGGAACGTGGACTTCCCCGAGCCGGAAGGGCCCAGCAGGCAGCAGACGCGGCCGCGTTCGACAGTCAGGTCGATGCCCCGGAGCACGGAGACCTTCCCGAAGTGTTTGCGCACGCCCTCGGCGTGCACCATCGGCGTTTCCACTCTCATCCCTTCGTGTCGGTCGATGCGGCGGGGCCGGGGCGGGAGATCCGGAGTGCGGCGCCCGTGACGAGGCGTTGCAGCGGACCGGTGGCAGGGGCGGCGGGGGCCGCGCCACGGCCGTAGCGGCGCTCCAGCCAGGACTGCGGCAGACCCAGCGCCGTGACGAGGATCAGGTACCAGATGCTGGCGACCACGAGCATGGGGATGACCTGGTAGTTCTGGGCGTACACGTCCTGGATGTTGGACATCAGGTCGTGGGCGGAGATCACCGAGACCAGAGCGGTCATCTTGAGCATGTTGATCGTCTCGTTCCCCAGCGGAGGGATGATGACCCGCATGGCCTGGGGCAGCACGATGCGCCGGGTGGTCAGTGCCGGTCGCATGCCGAGCGAGTGGGCAGCCTCCGTCTGTCCCGCGTCGACGGACTGGATTCCCGCGCGGACGATCTCACTCGTGTACGCCGCCTCGTTCAGCCCCAGTGCCAGGAGTGCGGCGACTGCGGGGGTGAGCACCGTGTTGGTGTCCATGTCCAGGAAGGTGATGTGGGTGAACGGGATGCCGATCAGGATGTGTTTGTAGAGGGCGCCGGCGTATCCCCAGAAAATGATCTGGACCAGTAGCGGGGTGCCGCGGAAGACCCAGACGAACGCATTGGCCAGGGCGCGGAGTACGGGGTTGGACGACAGACGCATCACGGCCACGAGAACGCCCAGTCCGAGGCCGACGGCCATGGCTGCCGCGGTGAGCCACAGGGTGGTGGCCAGGCCGTTGAAGACGAGGTCGGCGAAGACGTAGTGCCCGACGATGTCCCAGTGCAGGTTCTTGTTCCCGGCGAGGGAGCCGCTCAGGCCGACGAGGGCGGTGACGGCTGCCGCGGCGGCCAGCCATCGGCCCCAGTGGCGGACCGGTACGACGGTGAGGCTCTCCCCGGCAGGCAGTGCGGGGGCCTGGGCGCGGCGGACGGCCCCGGCGGGTGTGAGGGCGGCCATGTCAGGACACCGCCGCGTTCTTGGTGGCCTGCTTCACCGCGATGGAGGCGGCGCCGTACTTGTCGCAGATCTTGCCGAGCGTGCCGTCGTCGATGAGGGCCTGTACGGCCTTCTGGATCGCGTCGGTCAGTCCCGGGAGCCGCTTACTGAC
Organism: Streptomyces sp. NPDC048473; assembly: GCF_043200155.1. Classification (NCBI taxonomy): domain Bacteria; kingdom Bacillati; phylum Actinomycetota; class Actinomycetes; order Kitasatosporales; family Streptomycetaceae; genus Streptomyces; species Streptomyces sp. NPDC048473. The sequence continues at coordinate 130,052 of NZ_JBICXE010000009.1, read as the reverse complement.
GCCGATGCCGTTGGGGGTTGCCTCGTAGCCGCCGCCTGCGGCGGGGTCCTCGACCACCTCGAAGGCGCGGCCGCCGTCGGCGGTCTTCGCCGTCCAGCCGGCGGCGGGCTTCGTCACCAGATCAGCGGCTACCTTCCGTGAGCGCAGGGCGAGTTGGGCGTCGGAATCCTTCGGGAACGTCTGGATGGAGATGGCCCCCTTGCCTGCGTCGGCGCACGCGGCCTGATGTGCCTTCAGCACCTCCAGCTGGTGGGTGGCCGCCTCGGCACCGACCTTCTTGTCGCAGAGATCGTCGAGCCCGGCGATCCGGTCCGGGTTTCCCTTGGCGACGAGGATTCCCGAGCCCGATACGGAGTAGTCGACAAAGTCCAGGACCTGCTGACGCTCCTTGGTATCGGTCATCGCCGACATGACCACGTCGAACTTGCCGGCCTGGATGGCGGGCACCATGCCCTCGAACTTCTGGGCGGTGAAGGCGAATCGCACCCCCAGCTTGGCTCCGAGCGCCTGGCCGAGGTCATAGTCGAGACCGGTGAGCTCGGGCTCTCCCTCGGTCTTGAACATGACGAATGGTGCATACGGCACGTCGGTGGCCACCCGGACCGTGCCGCTGGACCTGATGGCCGCGGGCAGGGAGGCGTGGAGTGTCGCATCGCGGGTGACGTGTGTACCCGCGACGGTGACATCGGCGGCGGGAGCGGCAGCACCACCGGCGGCGCCATCGCTCCCGCATGCGGACAGCGCCGTGGACGATGCGATCAACAGTGCAGTGGCCGCTACTGCGCGGCGGACTGGGCGAGTGTGCAACACGGACCCCTCTCGCGGAACTGCCGTGCGGTTGGTTCACCGCCGACCGGATGCCCGCACGTTACATGCCGGGATCGATTTCGCCATACTGTAACGCCTGTAACATATCGATAACGGTCGAACCCGGTGACCATGCGAGCCTCCATCTATGGATTCCCCAGCCGCCATCACGGCCCTTACGTCGCAGCCCTCGCCCCAACGTCGTTTCAGAACGCCGACTGTCACGCGGATATGTAACGCGCCGAATCCACGCCTGGGCCGCCTCACGCTCCGCCGTGGCAGATGACGCCAGAGGGCTCGCGTGCCGTCACATGCACGAGTTTCGAAATATTTCGACATCCCTGCGAGCAGCCTTCGATGAAAAACCGGGCCACTTCGGGACTCCAATGGGGAACATGCCAGGTCAGCGGCACCCCGAGCTGCATGATTGCGACCCTCATGACCAAATTCGACCATGCCATCTGGACTTGTTTCGTACACTTTTCGTAATACTCGGATGCCATTGCGTGCATCCATCCATGCCTGGAGCGCACATCAACCTGGCCAGAGATCATATTTGCAGGTCAAAGCAGTAGAGGAAGTAAACCAGGGAGGTTTTCGTCTTCGAAATATTTCGGAAATGTGGCGTTGACGTTGCCCGTCGGCGCGCGCATACTCTCCCTCGCTCCCCTGCTTCACCGGTCAACTCACCGTCGCAGAAACGCCGTTCTTCGGCGTGCCCTGTCGCGTGTGCACAACCCCGCGAACGGTCCATCCCCAGTCCGGACGGCTTGCTCCGCTCCGTCCGGCAACCGGAAGATGAGGTTGGAAAGTGATCGTCAATTCCTCGCACGGCTCAGTACGCCCGTAGCTGGGCAACCGGGTCCGAAGGGCGCTCGTCCTCACCACGGCAGGTGTGCTGGGCGCCGCCGGCGTCCTCTCGCCGGCCGGTACGGCGAACGCCGCGAGCACGCTCGGCGCATCGGCGGCGGCAAAGGGACGGTACTTCGGCACGGCGGTCGCGGCCAACCACCTCGGCGAGGCGCAGTACGCCTCCACTCTGGACACCGAGTTCAAGGCGGTGACACCGGAGAACGAGATGAGTGGGACGCTGTCGAGTCCACCCGTAACTCGTTCAACTTCGGCTCCGCCGACCAGATCGTCAGCCACGCCGAGGGCAAGGGCATGAAGGTCCGCGGCCACACACTGGTGTGGTATTCGCAGCTGCCCGGCTGGGTCGGCGGGCTCGGCACCGACGATCTGCGCTCGGCGATGAACAACCACATCACCCAGGTCATGACGCACTACAAGGGCAAGATCTACGCCTGGGACGTGGTCAACGAGGCGTTCCAGGACGGCAGCAGCGGGGCACGGCGCAGCTCACCGTTCCAGGACAAGCTCGGCAACGGCTACATCGAGGAGGCGTTCCGTACCGCGCGCGCCGCCGACCCCGGCGCCAAGCTCTGCTACAACGACTACAACACCGACGGTCAGAACGCGAAGAGCAACGCGGTCTACGACATGGTGAAGGACTTCAAGCAGCGCGGCGTGCCGATCGACTGCGTGGGCTTCCAGTCGCACTTCAACAGTGCCTCCCCCGTCCCCGGCGACTACCGGGCCAATCTGCAGCGCTTCGCCGACCTGGGTGTCGATGTGCAGATCACCGAGCTGGACATCGAGAGTTCCGGCTCGGCCCAGGCCACCGGCTACGGCAAGGTCGTGAATGCCTGTCTGGCTGTGTCGCGCTGCGTCGGCATCACCGTCTGGGGCATCACCGACAAGTACTCGTGGCGCAGCAGCGGTACCCCGCTGCTGTTCGACAACAACTACAGCAAGAAGCCGGCGTACGACGCGGTGCTGTCCGCACTCGGCGGCTCCAGCGGTGGCGGCACCGGCGGTGGCGGCACCGGCGGCGCGACCTGCACAGCGACCTACGCCAAGACGGACACCTGGAGCGACCGCTTCAACGGGCAGGTGACGGTGAAGGCCGGGAGCTCCGCGATCAGCAGCTGGTCGGTGCCGGTGGCCGTGGCCTCGCCGCAGTCGGTCTCCACGACCTGGAACGGAAGCCCCACCTGGGACAGCAGCGGCAATGTGATGACGATGAAGCCGAACGGCAACGGCAGCCTGGCCGCCGGGGCGTCGACGAGCTTCGGGTTCACCGTCATGACGAACGGCAACACATCGGCGCCCACGATCGATGCCTGCACCGCCTCCTGACCATCCGGCACCCGACGCAGACATGAGGGCGCGGTGATCCCTGATCGCCGCGCTCTTGCGTGTCGCAGCGACGGGCGGGTCAGTAGGAGTGGTCGGCGGTGACGTCGGCGGAGAGGTGGAGAGTCCGTTCCGCTGTGGTTGCGCGCAGAGTGAGAAGAGTCTGGGTGAGGGCGTCGACGGTGACGAGGTGGGCGATCCGGCTGGCTGTGGTTTCCAGTCCGAAGACGAGATCCTGCCGCCACAGAGTGGCGACTCCCGGTACGCGATACGGCCCCGTCACGCCTCACCGGCGCTGCCGCACTCCGGCGCGGCAAACGCAGGCGTCGGCCGGGGCCTGGGCGTTGCCCCTTACGCCGACCGGCCCGTCACCGGCTGCCCCGCCCCACTCGGCCCCGGGATCACGGCGGCCACGCCGGTCGGGGCCGGGGCCGTCGACTCCCGTACGACCAGCCTGGGCCGGATGAGCAGCGACCGTCCCGCCGCAGGTGCCGAGTCGATCCGCGCCCGCAGCTGCTGGAACGTCTCCGCGGCCATCTCCGGCAGCGGCTGGCGAACCGTCGTGAGCGGGGGCTCGAAGAGGTCGGCGAGGAGAATGTCGTCGAAGCCGACCACGGAGACGTCCTGTCCCGCGCTGTACCCGGCGTCCTTGGCGCCCCGGCAGATCCCGATCGCGCACATGTCGTTGATGGCAACGAACGCGGTGGGCGGGCGCGGTCCGCCGAGGAGTTCCCTGGCCGCGTTCCGTCCCAGTTCGGCGGCGTCCTTGTCACCGAACTCGGTGGTGTCGGCGCCGGGCCAGACGATCGCGTCGGCCGGGTCGAGACCGGCCGACTCCAGCGCGGCCCGGAAGCCGCGCAGCCGCTCACGGCGGTTGACGCTGTTGACCGAGCCGGAGACGAACGCCAGTCGGCGGTGGCCGAGTTCGATCAGATGACGGGTGGCGAGCTCGGCACCCATCGCGTTGTCAACACTGATGGAGGCCAGCGACGGCGGGTCGCCCGCCTGCGCGGTGCGGTCGAAGGCGACCATCTTCAGTCCGCGGCTGAGCAGCGGTGTCACATGGTCGAGCGAGGGAAGCGACGAGCAGAGCACCACTCCGCTGACCCCGTCCGCGAGCAGCTCCTCGCCGTACTTGAGCTCGCGGGCCGGATCGCGCTCACTGTTGCAGAGCAGGACGTGATAGCCCTCGGCGAGCGCGATGGCCTCCAGCTCACGGGCGAGCGCCCCCCAGAAGGGGTTGGCGACGGACGGCACGATGAGTCCGATGACCTTGATGCGGCCCGTGCGCAGCATCCGGGCCGCCCGGTTGGGCCGGTAGCTGAGCTGCTCGATCACCTGCTCCACGCGGGCCAGCGTGGCCGCCTGCATACGGTCCGTACGCCCGTTGAGGACGTTGGAGACCGTGCTCGCGGAGACCCCCGCGGCCTCCGCGACCTGATGGATCGTTACCCCGCTCATGCCACCTCCGGTTCGGAACGCGTCTGACCTTAGCAGTGTATCGATTTACTGGACTCGGTTCACCGGTACACCCGTTAACATCCCTGAAAATTCATGTGCATCAGCTGTTGACGTCTCTCTCGGGGCGTTCCTAGCATCAGTGCATCGATTTACCAGCGCTTCTCAGCCATGGCTGGGTTGCCATCGCTGGATCGATCCACTGCCTCCACCTCAAAAGGGGTGTCCCATGGAACTCAAACGACGGTCGCTGCTTGCTGCCATCGGCGCCGGCACCGCTGCCGCCGCCCTCAGCGGGTGCGGCACCGGCACTTCGACAGCCGGCTCCGCCAACGGCCCCGCCGAAGGTGAGATCACGCTGCTCACCCCGATCTACGAAGGCGCCGACGGCAAGACGCTGTTGGAGAAGGAGATACTCGGCGGGTTCCGGAAGAAGTACCCGGATGTCAAGGTGAACGTGGACTACACCACGTACGAACAGCTCAACGAGAAGATCACGACGGGGCTCGCGGGCGGTCTGCTGCCCGACGTGCTGATGATGGGCGTGGGCTGGATCCCGCCGTTCGCCGCGAAGAAGGCGATCGCCGAACTGCCGGAGAAGTTCGCCACCGCGCACGACTACGAGAAGCGGGTGCTGGAGCCGTCCCGGTACGACGGCAAGCTGTACGCGCTGCCGGTCGTCCTCGACACCCGCATCGTCGTCTACCGCAAGGACCACTTCGCCGAGGCCGGCATCAAGAAGACCCCGGCGAACTGGGCCGAACTGCGCGCCGTGGCCAAGCAGCTGACCAAGGACGGCCGGATCGGTTTCGACCCGTTCTCCATCCATCTGCGCCAGTGCTGGGAGACCTTCCTCTTCGCCAACGGCGGCCAGCTGTTCAGCGCGGACGGCAAGAAGGTGCTGTTCACCGACGCCCGCGGGGTCGAGGCGCTGCAGTTCTTCAAGGACCTGATCAAGGACGGCTCCGCCGTCTACGCCAAGAAGACGGACCTCGGGGCCCCGACCAACGTACAGACCGGCAAGGCGTCGATGATGATGACGTCCAGTGCGCTGTGGAGGCAGGTCGGGGAACAGAATCCGGAACTCCTCAAGGACGACAAGCTCGGGGCGTTCATCCTCGCCAACCGCAAGCCCGCGATGCTCCAGGGCGGCACCCTCGTCACCCAGTCCGCCAGTTCCAAGCACCCGGCAGCGGCCCGTGCCCTCGTCGAGTACCTCGCGACGCCCGAGTCGATCCTCGGTGCGGCCAAGCAGCGAGGTTCGGTTCCCGGGCTGAAGGATCTCAGCGACTCCAGCTATGTGAAGGAGAACAAGTTCGTCGATCTCTCCCTGCAGAGCATGGGCGACGCGTGTTCGGAGGGCGGCACCGCTGCCTGGATGGAGATCCGCGAAAAGATCAAGCCCACGCTGGAACCCGCGATCGTGGGCAACCAGTCCGCGAAGGACGCCATCGCGGAACTCGGCCGGCTCGCCGAGGCCGCCATCGGCCGGATGTAAGGACCCGTCACTGTGGGAGCGACATCCGTATTGAAGGCGCGGCCCGCGCGGCCCCCTTCCCCGACCGGGCACACGGTCGCGAAGAAGCGCACAGGCCGGGCACCCACCGGCCCGGGGCGCCGCAGGCAACGCGCCGGCATGCTGATGGTGGCACCCGCGCTGCTGCATGCCTCGCTCTGGATCGGCCTGCCGGTCGTCATGTCCGTGGTTCTGGCCTTCACGAAGTACGACGTGCTGACGGCGCCGCAGTTCGTGGGCCTGGACAACTTCCGGGACATGATGGGCGACGCGGTGTTCCGCAAATCCATCGTCAACACCGTCATCTACACCTTCTTCACTGTGCCGTTCGGCATGATGCTGGGGCTGCTCGTAGCCCTGGCGCTGCACACCGGGCTGAGGGCGCGGGGCATCTTCCGTACCGCGGTCTTCATTCCCCAGGTGACGGCGACCGTCGCGATCGCCCTGGTCTGGCTGTGGATCTACAACCCGGGCAACGGGCTGCTGAACACACTTCTGTCGTTCCTCGGGATCCAAGGCCCGGCCTGGCTGTCGTCGACATCGTGGGCGATGCCTTCGGTGATCCTGGTCGGCATCTGGCAGGGCATCGGCATGAAGATGCTCATCTACTTGGCCGCGCTTCAGTCCCTGCCGAAAGAGCTGTACGAGGCGGCTTCGGTGGACGGTGCGTCCAAGGTGCGGCAGTTCTTCTCGATCACCCTGCCGCTGCTGAAGCCCGCGACGTTCTTCGTGCTCATCACGTCGATGATCAGCGCGTTCCAGTCGTTCGACCAGATCTACATCCTGACCGACGGCGGCCCGGCCAACAGCACCACGATGATGACGTTCGAGATCTACAAGTCCGCCTTCCGGGAGTTCCGCATCGGCTACGCCTGTGCGCAGTCACTGGTGCTGTTCGTGCTGCTGATGGGCTTCACCCTGGTCAACCGGCGGATCATGGGAGGCACCCGTGGCCACAACTGAGCTGCACAGGCCCGGGGCCGTGGAGAAGGCCCGGCCACAGATGAAGGGCAAGCCGCTCTCCGTCGGCCGGATCGCGCTCTATCTGACGCTCACCGTCGTCTCGCTGCTGATGGTGGTGCCGTTCGTCTGGATGGTGCTCACCTCACTCAAGACGCCGGTCGAGATCGCCTCACAGGACGCCGGACTGCTTCCGGAACACTGGGCGTTCGGGAACTATGTCGACGCGCTGAAGGCGGCACCGTTCGCGACATACGCACGCAACAGCTTCATCATCGCGTTCAGCCACACCCTCATCAATGTGGTGGTGGCGTCGATGGCCGGGTACTCGCTGGCGCGGATCAAATTCCGGGGCAGCGAGGTCATCTTCTACGCCTTCATCGCCGCGCTGATGATTCCGACGTACACCAAGGTGCTGCCGGAGTTCCTGATCGTCCGCTTCATGCCGCTGGCCGGCGGGAACGACATCTTCGGCCAGGGCGGCAGCGGCTGGCTGGACTCCTGGTGGGCGCTGATCGTTCCCGGCGCCGTCACCCCCTTCGCGGTCTTCCTCTTCCGTCAGTTCTATCTGGACCTTCCGGTGGAGCTGGAGGAGGCGGCCAGGCTCGACGGTCTGGGCGAGTTCCGGATCTACGCCCGGATCATGACGCCGCAGGTCAAGCCCGCGCTCACCACGGTGGCGCTGCTGACCTTCGAGTCGTCGTGGAACAACTTCCTCTGGCCGCTGCTGGTCACCCGTACCGACAGCCTGCGGGTGATCCAGGTCGGACTCTCCGTCTTCAAGACGGAGAACGGCCCCCAGTGGCACTTCCTGATGGCCGGCACCACGCTGGCCACCCTTCCCATGGTCGTTCTCTTCCTCATCGGCCAGCGCTATTTCGTGCAGGGATTCGCAACTGCCGGTCTCAAGTGACCGGTTCCGGTCCCGAGCGGCCGGCTATCGAAAGGTTTTCACTTCATGTCTGCTGATCTCAACGGCTCCCGCGCACTGGTGACAGGGGCGGGCCACGGAATCGGCCGCGCCATCGCCGTCGCTCTTGCCGAGGCCGGCGCCGATGTCGCCGTCCATTACCACTCCTCCGCCGACGAGGCCGCAAAGACGGTCTCGGCGATCGAGGCGCTGGGCCGCAGGGCGAAGGCGTTCAAGGCCGATGTCACTGTGACGGCCGATGTGGACCGGCTCGTCGAGGAGGCGGCCGGCTTCCTCGGCGGCCTGGACGTGCTGGTCTGCAACGCGGGCCATCTGATCGGCCGGGCCACGATCGCCGAGATGTCCGACGACCACTTCGAGCAGGTCATCTCCACCAATCTGACGTCGACGTTCCGCACCGTGCGGGCCGCGCTGCCCCATCTGACACAGTCGTCGGCCGGGCGCATCATCACCATGTCCTCGCTGGCCGCGCACAACGGCGGCGGCCCCGGTTCGGTCGCCTACGCGGCGGCCAAGGCCGGTGTCCGCGGCTTCACCAAGGGCCTGGCCAAGGAGCTCGGCGGTAGCGGCATCACGGTCAACACAGTGGCGCCCGGCTTCATCAAGGGCACTGCCTTCCACGACACGTTCACCGCGCCCGAGGCTCAGCAGGCGATGGAGGCGGGCATCCCGGTCGGCCGGGCCGGCACCCCGGAGGATGTCGCCGCCGCGGTCGTGCATCTGGCGTCGCCGTCGTCCGGCTTCCTCACCGCCACCACGGTGGACATCGACGGTGGCGTGTGGCCGCGTTGAGGCGCATCGCCCGGGAGCGGGGCGGCTGGTGGCACGCGTACGTCTGCCCGGCGCACGGTGTGGAGCTCGACCACGGTGACCTGCTCGCCGGGGTCTTCCCGGCGGGCGGTGCGCGCTGCGCGTACGGCTGCCGGGTGGACGACGAGGCGGTGCGCGGTGCCTGGCTGGTGCTGTCGCACCAGGCGTGGGCGCGGCACCTTCGGGTGCTCGCCCACCGGGGCGAGCGTGCTCAGGCGGTGGAGCGGCTCGTCGAGTACGCGGGTCTGTACGCGTCGCTTGCCACCGAGCAGCACGGCGAGGCACAGACCTGGATGCTGCGCGGCCGGCTTTTCCACCAGGCGCTGACCGACGCCATCTGGGCGGTCAGCATCGGGCACACCGTGATCACGCTCGCCGAGGAGTCCACGGAACATCTGGCGGCGGTACTGACGCTCCTCGACGACCTGGAGCGGGCGGCGCTGGACGCCAGGGATGTGCTGACCGGCCAGGGCCATCTCGCCTCCAACTACACCGCGTGGCTCAACGCCGCAGGTGTGGCGGCGAGTCGGGGCGCCGCCGCGGCCCGTGGCCAGGAGTGGGACGGCGCCAAGCTGTGGCTGGAGGGCGAGCACGGGCTGTATGCGCACCTGAGGGTCGCGGTCGCCGATGACGGCTGGGAGTGGGAGGGCAGCACCTACTACCACGGGTTCGTGCTGCGGGCCGCGCTGCTGGCGCTGCGGGGCACCGACCCCGCGGCCGTTCCGTCCGATGTGGTGGACGTACTGGCCGGGATGACGGACGTACTGGCCACGATCGCCACGCCGGGCGGCATTCTGCCCGCGCTGCACGACGGCCCGTATCTGCGCGGTCCGCTCGCGCTGGAGTGGCTCGAACTTGCCGCATTGGCACAGCAGTTTGTTCCCTCGCCCGCCCTCGATGCGGTGGCCGGGCGGGCCCGCGAGGAGCTCGGCGCGCACGACGACGGGCTCGACCGCGAGCTGGGCGGCTGGTTCGCGGGGCCACCGCTGCCGGAGCGTCCGGCGCCGGCGCCGGTCACGGTGTTCGCGACGGCCGGATACGCGGTGCTCCACCACGCGGGTGTCCATGCGCTGCTGGACTTCGGTCCGCACGGCGGCTCGCACGGGCATCGCGACAAGCTGTCGTTGTATCTGTACGGGGACACCACCCCGTGGCAGCCCGACCCCGGTCAAGTGCCTTACGCTCACGCCGAGTTCCGTGATCTGTATACATCGACCCAGGCGCACCCCGCCTTCCGGGTGGATGGCGCCGAACAGGCCGAGTGTGTGGGGAAGTTGCTCGGCTCGGACGGTTCGTCCGTCACCGCCGAGGTGACCACGGCGTACGAAGGTGTGCGTGCGGTGCGGCGGGTCGCGCTCGGCGACAGCTATCTGGTCGATCTGCTGACCGTGAGTGCCGAGGACGAGCGGCGGCTCATCGCGCAGCTGCGTCCCGGTGTCGCACTGGACATACAGCTCCAGGCCGCGGGTCCGGTGCGCACCACGTGGTACGGCGACGAGACCCTGCACGGCTGGCACACCCACACGCCCGGCGCGGCCGTGCGTCCGGTCACCCGGCCGGGCCCCGGTCCGGCCGACGATCCGCAGCGCATGCGTACCCGGGTCGACTTCACCGCGAAGTCGGACCGGATCACCTTCGCCTCGGTGTATCAGGCGGCATCGGCGGGCCCTGCCGTCACCGGCGTACAGCTGGACGGTGACGGGCTGCTGACGGTCGCGCTGGCCGACGGCAGCACCGCACGGTTCCGGACGGAGGACTGACCCTTGTTGCTCTCGGCGACCCCGCCGCCCGGCCCACGGCTGGCGCAGGAGGTGCGACTGTACGAGGAGGCCGCCCGCCACCGCGGGCTGACCCCGCCGCGTACCCACCCCCTCGCAAGCATCACCTGGCTGGGCCCGGCCGCCTCCAACCCTGCGCTGGCCTACCGGGTCGGCGGCGACCCTGCCCATCTGGCGGAGAGCCGGCGCTGGATCGAGGCCGCGGTGCGGCTGCCGCACTGGGGCAAGGCCCATATGCCGGACCACGATCTGGACGCCGGCTGGCTGCTGCACCATCTGTCTCTGGCGTACCGGTGGATAGGCGACGATCTGCCCGACGGGGTACGGGCGCTGCTGCGGTACAAGCTGCTGCTCCAGGGACGGCGGATGTATGAGTTCGCGGTCGCGAGCGAGGGCGGCTGGTGGTCGTCGTCGTACTGGCAGAACCACAACTGGATCTGTTACGCGGGTCTGGCGACGGCCGGTTATGTGCTGGGCAAGGAGGAGTGGACCGAGCGTGCCAAGGACAATCTCGGCACGGTCCTCGACCTGATGCCCGAGGACGGTTCGCACGCCGAGGGGGTCGTCTACTGGCGCTACGGCGTGCCCTTCCTCGCCATCCATCTGGATCTTCTCCAGGAGGCGGAGGGCATCGACTGGTGGGGGCGGGGCGGTTTCCTCTCCCGCACCTTCCGCTACCGGCTGCACCAGATGGCCCCCGGCTTCGCGTTCAACGTCGACCACGGCGACTGCCACGACCGGCGCAGCGGGCACAGTGCCGGTCTGTACTACCGTCTCGCGGCCCAGTACGGCATCCCGGAAGCGCAGTGGATGGGCGATCTCGCCTCGGGTGAACTGCTCTGGCAGGAGGCCGCGGAGAGCGGGGTGCGGCCGGGAATCCTTCCGGAGGCCTACCTCGAATACCTCTGGTACGACCCGTCCGTGGCCGGCGCCCGTCCCACCGAGACCAGGGCCTTCTTCCCGGATCTCGGTCTGCTCGCGGCCCGTACCGGATGGGACGACGACGCCACGCTCGTCTCGTTCAAGGCGAGCCCCGGCGGTGGCCACAAGGCGTGGGAGACGTCGGCGAAGTACCGGGCCGAGCGCGGCTGGGAGACCCTCAACCAGGGGCACCACCACCCCGATTCCGGCTCGTTCGTGCTGGTCTCGCAGGGTGCGTTCCTCGCGGTCGACGAGGGCTACAGCAACCGCAAGCGGGCCGCGCACCACAACCTGCTGCTGGTGGACGGACAGGGGTACGCGGACGAGGACCGGTACCACGTCTACAAGGACATCCCTTACGAGCGGCAGGCCCGGCAGCGTGATGTGCTCGTCGCCCCCGACTGCGGCTGGGCGCATTCCACGGCGGAGATCGCCGCGATGTACGACCCCGGGCTGGGGGTGCGGCGGCTGGACCGGACGCTGGTGTTCACCCCGTCGGGGCGGCTCGTACTGCTGGACCTCGCCGAGGCGGACACGGAGCGGGAGTGGACGTTCCTGCTCCAGACCGACCGGCCGACCGAGCCGCAGCCGGACGGCAGTCGGCTGATCCGGTCCGGGGCGGCCTCGGCGCTGGTGCGGCAGTTCGCGCCGCTCGACGCTCCGATCGTCTCCGAGGCCACCGAGGTCGAGGCCAATCCGACATCCAGCACGCCGGAGCTGCGCCTCACCCGCACGCTGCACACGCTGCGTGCGACGACCGCGCGGTCATCGAACGGTCTCTTCCTCACCGCGATCACCCCAGGCACCGCGTCCGTCTCCGCCGAGCGGGTCGTGTGCGTGGAGGGCGAGGGCGTCACCTTCGGCGAGGAGACCGTGCTCCTCTCCCCCGTCGCCCGTCGCATCCGTACCGCCACCGTCGCGGCCGATGCCGCGGCGGTGCTGCTCGGCGGCGACGGCTGCGCCCCATATGTAGTGGCGGCCACCCGGCTGGAACTGGACGGCCGCGTGCTGCTCGAAGTCCCGGAGCCGTACACAGGAAAGGTCGGCTGATCATGCAGGCAACCCTCTCGTCCGGCTGGCCGACGCTGCTGCGGCGGCTGGAGTTCGTGGCCTACCCGGCCGCTGCCGGGGCCGCGTTCGCCGTGCTGTCGCTCGGTGTCGTGACGTGGCTGCCCGCGCTCGCCGCAATGGGGCACGCCCTGCAGCGGTGGCGGGCGGAGGGTGACAGTCATTGCTTCACCAACGCGTTCAGCGCTTTCCCGCAGTACTGGAGGGCCCTGTGGCGCCACTCCCTGGCATCCACAGCGGCGGGGATCGTCCTGACCGCCAACATCGTCCATCTGCTGAGCCGTTCGGAGCCGTGGACGTTCGTGCTGCTCGCCGCGCAGGTGGGCATCGCGGCTGCGCTGGTCATTCATCATGTGGCGCTCGCGGCCGAGGCGGGCCGGTCGCCGCACGGGACGGTCCGCACCTGGTCGCGCGGTGCGCTGGTCCTCGGCTTCGGGTCCGCGGCCCGTGGCACCGCACTGCTCGGCGCGGTGATCTCCGCCGCGCTGCTCTCCCTCGTCGTACCGCTGGGCCCCCTGCTCCTCGGCCCCAGCATCCCCGTACTACTCGCTCTGTCCTTCGCAGACCCCAGGAGGCACACCCCATGAGCCATGTACTACGCACCACTCTCGTCGCCGCGCTTGCCGCCGGCGCCCCGCTCGCCTTCCCGCCGCCGTCCGTGGCCGCCGAAGCCGCCACCGCGTACTACGTATCGCCGTCCGGAAGCGACTCCAACGCCGGTACGTCGGCGAGCGCCCCGCTCGCCACGATCCAGAAGGCTGTCGACCTGGCGCCGACGGGCTCGGTGGTGAACCTCGCCGCCGGTACGTACAAGCAGGATGTCGTGACCAAGCGCGCCGGCGTCACCATCACCGGCCCGTCGAACGCCGTCGTGAAGGGGGCGGGTGACGCCCGGATCATTCAGGTGCAGCACGACTCGACGACGCTCAGCGGTTTCACCGTGGACGGGCTGCACGGATCGTCCACCGATGTATCGGGGTACCGCCTCAAGCTCATCTATGTCATGAGCACGACTGCGGGCAATGGTGTGGGTGGCCTGCGCATCACCGGGATGACTCTGAAGAACGCCGCCGACGAATGCCTGCGGGTGCGCTATCTGGTGACCGGCGCCGACATCTCCGGCAACACGATCACCAACTGCGGGGTCAACGACTTCAAGTTCGGTGGCGGCGGCAAGAACGGCGAGGGTATCTATCTCGGTACGGCCCCCGAGCAGCAAGGGGCGAACGGCGCCCCGGACGCGGCCCCCGACATCAGCAAGGACAACCGCATCCACCACAACACCATCGCCACCCAGGGCAATGAGTGCGTCGACGTGAAGGAGAACTCGACCAACAACTACGTCGAGTACAACGACTGCAGCGGCCAGAAGGACGCCGGCTCCGGTGGGCTGGACGCGCGCGGCAGCGGCAACATCTTCCGCTACAACACCATTCACGACAACGTCGGCGCGGGCATCCGGCTCGGCGGCGACACCGCGACCGACGGCATCAACACGAGCATCTACGGCAACACCATCACCGGGAACGCGGGCGGCGGCATCAAGTTCATGCGCACCCCGCAGGGTCCGGTGTGCACCAACACGATGAGCGGCAACACCGGTGGCGACGCGGTCGGCACCTACGGCAGCGAGTACACGCCGACCGGTGCGTGCCCCCAGTGAACGGGCGAGGACCCGCGAGACGTGGGGTACTGACGGCGGCGGCCGGTCTGGCGGCGGTCGCCGCGACGGCGCCGGGCGCGCAGGCCGCCGAGGCCGCGAGCAGTGGCGTGGGCCGGTCGCGCTGGACGGCTTCCTGGGCGACCGCGCAGACCGCGCCGACCGCCGCCGACGCGGTGGCGAGCGCAGGGCTGACCGACGGCACGTTCACGGCCACCGTACGGCTGTCGGCGGGCGGAACGGTCCGGCTGCGCTACGGGCACGCCTTCGGCACGGTCCCGGTCCTGATCGGCCCGGTGACGGCGGGCGGCCGGCCGGTGACGTTCGGCGGGCGACGGCAGGCGTGGATCGCCGCGGGCGCCTCGCTGACCAGTGACCCGGTCGCCGGTCTGCGTGCCGGCGAGGCGGCGCGGCTGACCGTGGAGACCCGGCTCCCCGGGCCCACCGGGCCGCTGTCCTTCCACCGCAACACCCATGCCTCGCACACCGTCGACGGCGTGCGCACCACATCGGTGTTCCTGCTGACGGGTGTCGAGGTGACGGGTGCGCACGGGCCGGTGATCGCGGTGCTCGGCGATTCCATAGCGGAGGGCGTCGGCACACCGGACGACGCCGATCTGCGCTGGCCCGACCAGCTGGCCAGGCGCCTTCCCGGTTCGGCCGTCGCCAATCTCGGCATCAGCGGCAACCGGGTGCTGCTGGACGACGCCCGGTTCGGGCCGGGCGGACAGGCACGCTTCGACCGCGATGTGCTGTCCCTTCCGGGGCTGCGGACCGTACTCGTCCATCTCGGCGTCAACGACCTCCAGCAGCCGCCGAGTCAGACCGATCCGGCGCGCGTCCTGGCCGGGTACCGGCAGCTGGTACTGCGCGCCCGTAGCGCCGGGCTGCGGGTGGTCGGCGCGACCGTCACCCCGTTCGAGGGCTGGACCCGCTGGACACCGGAGCTGGAAGCGGTACGGCAGCAGGTCAACGCGGCGGTACGGACCGGCCGGGTGTTCGACGCCGTAGCCGACTTCGACACGGCACTGCGCGACCCGGAACGCCCGTCGCGGATGCTGCCCGCGTACGACAGCGGCGACGGGCTGCATCCCAATTCCGCCGGTCATGCCGCGCTGGCCGCGGCCGTCGACCGCCGACACCTTCTGTGAGGGCCGCATCATGAACCCAGGCACCAACCCGGGCACCACCCGGCGCACCGTTCTCGCCGGGGCTGCGGCGCTCGGCGCAGCCGCCGCCCTGCCGCTCACGCTCACCGCGGCCACCGCGCACGCGGCGGCCGGGGACGCCGCCGTCGATGACGCCGCCGGCCTGCGCAGCCGCTGGCACACCCTGCTCACCGGCGGCCCCGGCCTCGACCTGACGGACCCGCAGATCGCCGCGGCCGTGGCCAGGATCGGCAAGGCCGCGACCACCTCGGCGAAGGGCCTCGACCCGACCCGTACCGACGGGCTGTTCCCCGATCTGACCAGCACCACGCTCTCCAACCACGTCACGACGTCGTTCAAACGCCTCGCCACGATCGCGACCGCGTGGGCGGTCCCCGGCACTCCTCAGTACGGAGACACCGCGCTGCGCGATCTGCTGCTCGCCGGCCTCGACTGGATGCTGACGAACCGCTACGGGCCCGGTCACACCCGGTTCGACAACGACTGGGACTGGGAGATCGGCTCCGCACTCGCCCTCAACGACGCGACCGTGCTGCTGTACGACGCGCTCGGGACGGAGCGGCTCGGCCGGATCACCACCGCCGTACGGCACTACACGCCCGACCCGAACCTCTGGCGGGCCGACCGGCAGATCGCGACCGGCGCCAACCGGGTGTGGATCTCCACCGTCGTCGCCGTCAACGCCGTGCTCAGCGACAACGGCGACGATCTGGCCCGGGTCCGTGACGCTCTTTCGGACGTCGAGGGTTCGGGCGCAAACAGTGTCCTCGCCTTCAACGACGTCAGTGCGGCGGCGCAGGGTACGGGCGAGGGCTTCTACTCGGACGGTTCGTTCCTCCAGCACTACAAGCACCCGTACAACGGGGGGTACGGCAAGGAGCTGCTGAACAATCTCTCCCGGCTGCTGAACCTCCTGGCCGGTACGGCGTGGAGGGTCACCGACCCCGATCTCGACAACGTCCTCAGCTGGGTCGACGACGGCTTCGATCCACTGCTGGCCCGTGGCGATGTGATGGCGTCGGTGTGCGGGCGCGAGATCGCCCGCCCCAGCAAGCAGGGCCATGTCTCGGCGCAGACGGTCATCGAGGCGGTCGTGCGGCTGATCCCGAGCTTCCCCGGCGAGGCGGCCGACCGGTTCACCGCCCTGGTCAAGCAGTGGATCGCCGAGGACACCTACCGGGACTTCCTGGCCGTGACCGACCTCGCCTCGCTCGTCGCCGCCCGGCAGGTCATCGCTTCCCCGGTCCCGGCGCGTGGCCCGCTGGTCGCGCACAAGCAGCACCCGCGGATGGACAAGGCGGCTCACCACCGGCCGTCCTTCGCCCTCGGTATCTCCGCGTACTCGTCCCGGATCTACAACTACGAGTCGATCCAGAACGAGAATCTGCACGCCTGGCACCTCTCCGACGGCATGGTCCTGCTCTACACCGACGACCTCGGGCACTACAGCGAGGACTACTGGCCGACCGTCGACCCGACCCGGCTGCCCGGCACCACCGTCATCGCCGGCCGGCCCGCGGACGCGGCGGGGCAGCGCACCACCAGCACCGCGGACTGGGCGGGTGGCACCGCCCTGCCGGGTACGACGCTCGGGGCGTACGGCATGGAGCTGCGCGCGTACGGAAGTTCGCTGCACGGGCTGAAGAGCTGGTTCTGTCTGGACGACGTGATCGCCTGCGTCGGCTCGGGCATCACCTCCGACGCGGGCACGGCCGAGACAGTCGTGGAGAACCGGAAGCTCCGCGACCCGAAGGCGGCCCTGCTCGTCAACGGCACGGCCGCGCCCACGGACGCCGGCTGGTCGGCAAAGCTCGACCATGTGCGGTGGCTGCATGTCGCCGGCACCGGCGGTTACATCTTCCCCGAACCCGCCACGCTCCACGGCCTGCGCGAGGACCGCACCGCGACCTGGCGCGAGATCAACCTCAAGTACGGCACGGACACCCCGGTCACCCGCCCGTATCTGACGCTGTGGCAGGACCACGGCACCGCGCCGAGCGGGGCGGGCTACTTCTGGCTGCAGGCCCCGGCGGCCTCCGCCGAGCGTACGAAGCAGTGGTCGTCCGCGCCTCCGGTGAAGCTGATCGCCCGCTCCACCGCCGTGCATGCGGTACGCCGCTGCGCGGACGGACTGGTCGCCGCGAACTTCTGGACCGCGGGCACCGTGCAGGACCTGGCCTCGGACGGTCCCGCCTCGGTGCTCGTACGACCGGACGGAAGGACGGTGAAGGTGTCGCTGTCCGACCCGACGCAGCTGCGGTCCTCGGTGGTCCTGGACCTGGCACAGCGCGGTCTGACCGTCGTCTCCGCCGATCCGGGAGTCAGCGCCGCACCCACCGGCAACGGCATCCGGATCACCGCCGACACCGCTGAACGCCACGGTGCAACCCTCAACCTCACCCTGAAGAGGAGCTAGACCCTTGCTGTTCGACATGGATCTGGACCGGCTGCGCGACTACCGGCCGGAGCCGGAGGAGCCGGCCGACTTCGACGCGTTCTGGGAGAAGACGCTCGCCGAGACGGCCCGCCACCCCCTGGAAGCCGAGTTCGTCCCGTACGACGCCGGGTTCGCGACCGTCGATGTGCTCGATGTGACGTTCCGCGGCTGGGGCGGGCAGCCCGTGAAGGCTTGGCTGATCCTGCCGAGGGTGCGCTCCGGGCCGCTGCCCGCCGTAGTGCAGTACATCGGCTACAACGGCGGCCGGGGCATTCCGTACTCCTGGCTGACCTGGAGCGCACTCGGGTACGCGCATCTGGTCATGGACAACCGGGGCCAGGGCGGCGGCGGCAAGAACACCGCGGACACCCCGGACATCGGTCCGGACGGGCACGGCTCGTCCTCCCCCGGCTTCCTGACCAGCGGCATCGAAGACCCGTACCGCCACTACTACCGGCGGCTGATCACGGATGCGGTGCGTGCGGTGGACGCGGCGAAGGCCCATGAGGCGGTGGACGCTTCGCGGGTGGCTGTGCTCGGGGGCAGCCAGGGCGGCGGGCTGGCCCTGGCCGTCGCCGGGCTGCGGGACGACATCGCGGCGACGGTCGCCGATGTGCCGTTCCTCTGCCACTACCGGCGTGCCTCGCAGATCACGGACGCCGGACCGTATGCGGAGATCGCCCGCTGGCTGTCCGGGCACCGCTTCCGGATCGACGAGGCGATGGAGACCCTGTCCTACTTCGACGGGGTCAACTTCGCGGCACGGGCAACCGCCCCGGCGTGGTTCTCGGTCGGTCTGATGGACAGGATCTGCCCGTCGTCCACGGTGTTCGCCGCGTATCACCGCTATGCGGGTCCGGCCGAGATCGAGGTGTTCACGTACAACGGGCACGAGGGCGGCGCGGAGTACGACCTGCCGCGCAAACGCGACGCGCTGCGCGGCGTGTTCGGTCGCTAGCGGAACAGGGTCACCGGCCCAGCGCCGCCATCGCGGCGTTGTGGCCGGGAACCCCGCTGACCCCGCCGCCGCGTACGGCGCCCGCCCCGCACAGCAGCACATTGGCGTGCGCCGTCTCCACCCCCCAACGGCCGGTGGATTCGGTGGCGTAGGGGAAGGCGAGGTCCCGGTGGAAGATGTGGCCGCCGGGCAGCCGCAGATCCTGTTCGAGATCGAGCGGTGTCTTCGCCTCGATGCACGGCTCGCCGTTCTCGTCGTGTGCCAGACAGTCGGTGATCGGCTCGTCCAGGTGTGCGTCGAGTTCGGCGAGTGTGGCCGTCAGGAGCTCGGCGCGCGTTGCCGCGTTGTCGGCGGCGAAGAGCCGGGCGGGGGTGTGCAGACCGAACAGGGTGAGGGTCTGGTAGCCGCGCGCGGCGAGGCCGGGGCCCAGGATCGACGGGTCGGTCAGCGAGTGGCAGTAGATCTCGGACGGCGGGGCGGTGGGCAGCCGGCCCGCCGCCGCGTCCCGGTAGGCATCGGCGAGCTGCCCGTACCCCTCGGCGATGTGGAACGTCCCGGCGAAGGCCTCGCGCGGGTCGACGGAGCGGTCGCGCAGCCGGGGCAGCCGGGTGAGCAGCATGTTCACCTTCAGCTGCGCGCCCTCGGCCGGGGTGGGCGGCTCGTCCCCGAGGAGGGCGGCGAGCGCCTGCGGCGAGGCGTTGACGAGGACCTTGCGGGCCGTGACGACGTGTTCCGCTTCGGGTGAGCGGACGGTGATCTCGGCCCTTGTTCCATCGGTTTCGATACGGGTCGCCTCGTGCCGTACGCGGATCTGTGCCCCGGCCTCGCGGGCGGCCCGGGCGAGGGCGTCGGTGAGCGCGCCCATGCCGCCCACCGGGACGTCCCAGTCGCCGGTGGAGCCGCCGATGATGTGGTAGAGGAAGCAGCGGTTCTGGAGCAGGGACGGGTCGTGCGCATCGGCGAAGGTGCCGATCAGGGCGTCGGTGAGAACGACTCCGCGTACGAGGTCGTCATGGAAGGTCTTCTCGACGGCGACACCGATGGGCTCCTCGAAGAGTGTCCGCCAGGCCTCCTTGTCACCGATCCGCTCGCGCAGTGCGTCCCGCGTCGGCAGAGGTTCGGTGAGTGTCGGGAAGGCCTGCTCGGCGACGCGTCGCGTCATTCCGTAGAAGCGCTGCCACGCCTCGTACTCCCGGTCCGAGCCGGTGAGCGCGGCGAAGGAGTCCCGGGTGCGGTCCCCGCCGACGAGCAGCCCGGTGGCGCGGCCGCCCCGCACGGTCGGGGTGTACGAGGAGACGGTCCGCTTGCGTACGGCGAAGTCCAGTCCGAGATCGCGGACGATCTTGTGCGGCAGCAGGGACACAAGGTACGAGTAGCGCGACAGGCGGGCGTCGACCCCGTCGAAGGGACGGGTCGAGACGGCCGCTCCCCCGGTGGTGGCGAGGCGTTCCAGAACCAGGACGGACTGTCCGGCGCGGGCGAGGTAGGCGGCGGCGACCAGACCGTTGTGGCCGCCGCCCACGATCACTGCGTCATAGCTGTCGGGTGCGGGCATGCCCCTTCGTAACACGGGACGTTCCCCCCTGACCAGAGGTGGTGGTGCCTGGTCAGTGCGGTGGCGCTCCCCGCCCGCGGCGCAGTGCCGCGACCCGGCGGTACAGCTCGACGGCCTCCGGTCCCCGGCCGAGCTGCTCCAGGCAGTGCGCCTCGTCGTTGCGGCCGGCGAGGGTCTCGGGGTGGTCGGCGCCCAGGACGCGTTCGCGGGCCTCGGCGACCTGGCGGTAAACAGTGAGGGCGTCGGCCCAGCGGCCGAGCCAGCCGAGGCCGACGGCGACCTCGCGGCGGCTGACGAGGGTGTCGGGGTGGTCGGGGCCCAGGACGCGTTCGCGGATCGCGCACACGTCGCGCGCCTCGGCGAGCGCTTCCTCCCAGCGGGCGAGGCGCCCCAGGTTGACCCCGCGGCCGTGGCGGGCGCGGAGCGTCTCGGGGTCGGCGGGGCCGCCCACCCTCGTCCGGTCGTCGACGAGCGCGCGGTACAGCTCCAGGGCCTCCGCGCTGCGGCCCAGGCGACCGAGGCTGATGCCGACCTCGTAGCGGGCGGACAGCGTGTCGGGATGGTCGGCACCGAGCGACCTCGACCGGGCCTGGGCGACGTCCCGGTAGGTGTGCAGGGCCTCCGTCCAGCGCCCCAGCCTGCCGAGCGTGTACGCCACTTCGTAGAGCGTGACCAGGGTGTCGGGGTGGTCGCCCCCGAGCAGGCGGGTGCGGGCCGACGCCACGTCCCTGGCCATCCGGTACGAGTCCTCCAGGCGGCCGAGCCTGCTGAGGTTGAAGGCGAGATTGTGGCGGCAGCGCAGGGTGTCGGGGTGGTCGGGGCCCATCGACCGCTCCCGGGAGGCGAGGACCGCCGCGTACACCTGATGGGCCTCGAAGTGCCGGCCGAGCTGGCCCATGACGTACGCCATCTCCTGACGGGCCGCGAGGGTCTCCGGGTGGTCGGGGCCCAGGGTGCGTTCGCGGCCCTGGGCCACGCGGCCGAACTCCCGCAGGGCGTCGGACGCGCGCCCGGTGCGGCTGAGGGTGAAGCCGACCTCGTACCGGCTGGAGAGCGTGTCGGTGTGGTCGGGGCCGAGTGCGTGCTCGCGTTCGGCGGCGACTGCACGGTGTACTTCGCCCGCCTCCTCCCAGTGGCCGAGCCGGCCCAGGTTGAGGCCCGCACTGTGCCGGTTGGCGAGGATGGAGAGCAGCTCCGGCGACGGGGTCGGCCGCTCGGCCCTGACCGGTGGCAGCTCTCCGGTGAGGTGCCGCATGTCGGTGCCGGTGGTCCACTCGCCGGTGAGGCCCGCGGAGTGGTCGGGCGGGGCGAGCCCGAGGTGGGCACCGGTCGCCTTGTGTCCGGTGGTCATGCCGCGGGTCCAGGCCGGCAGCTCCTGCCCCGGACGCACGACGGGAACAGGCGGCGCGAGCCGTACCTGTCCCGAGGGCTGGAGCTGCGGCTGCTCGCCGGTACGGCCGACGGCGATCCGCCGGCGCAGGTCGCCCGCGTCGACAGGCCGCCCCTCGGGGGTCTTGGCCAGCAGTTCCAGGACGACGCGGTCGAAGAACCCGGGGAGTTCGGCGCGGTGGGTGCGCAGTGGCTCGGGCTGGGTGTCGCGGTGTCCGACGAGGACGGCCCAGGCGTCGTCGAGGTCGAACGGCGGTGCTCCGGTGGCGATCTCGTACAGGACGCAGCCCAGTGAGTAGAGGTCGCTGCGGTGGTCGACATGGCCGCCGCTGATCTGCTCGGGCGACATGTAGTGCGGGGTGCCCATGGCGATGCCGGTACCGGTGAGGCGGGAGGTGAAGCCGATGTCGTGGCCGAGCCTGGCGATGCCGAAGTCGCAGATCTTCACCGTGCCGTCGCCCAGCCGCATGATGTTGGCGGGCTTGAGGTCGCGGTGCACGATGCCCTGCTGGTGCGTGTAGCCGAGGGCGTCGGCAACCTGTTCGGCGATGTCGACGATGTCGGGCACCGGCAGCGGATGCTGTTTGTTGTCCTCCAGCAGCTGGCTGAGGTTACGGCCGTCGAGGAGCTCCATCACCAGGTAGAGGACGCCCTCGTGCTCGCCGAAATCATGGACGACGGTGACGCCCCGGTGCTGGAGCGCGGCGGCGACGCGGGCCTCGCGGCGGAAGCGTTCGCGCAGGACACGGGTGAAGGACTGGTCGTGCTGGGGCCCCATCGGCTTGAGGCATTTGACGGCCACGTGGCGGCCGAGCGACTCGTCGCGGGCGCGCCACACCTCGCCCATGCCCCCGCGCCCGATCAGATCGAGCAGTCGGTACCGGCTCTGGATCAGCCTGGTGTCCGCCATCGCCTGCTGTCGCCCCCGTCGCTTCGCCTACTCCTGTGCCCTCCCCGGCCCGTCCAGTATGGCGGCCTGGCTGCGCAGTTTGTACGGGGTGGGGCGGCTGCCGGGACCGAGTCGGGCCATCGCGTTCAGAATGTGACCGGGCGGGAGTTGCCAGCGGAGCCGGGAGGGAATGCAGCGCAGAGCGGTTCCGGCGGTGCGCAGACGGCGGTCGACGGTGCGCACGGGCCCCACGGGTCTGCCGTACAGCTCATGGGCGTACGGGGGCAGTGACTGGTAGGCGAGTGCCGCGACGCGCCGCCACAGCAGTGCGCGTGCCGGTAGGAGCAGCGGATGAACGGGTGGACGGCGCAGGAAGTCGTCGACGTCCAACGCCTCGGGGGATGCGGCAAGTTGGGGCCGCACCCGTTCGAAATAGGCGGCGAGCTGTGCGGTGGTGGCCGGGACGTCGGCGGGGTCGAGACCGACGAGACGGGCGCTGTGGCGGTGCTCGTCGATGTAGCGGTCGGCCTGGGCGTCGGTGAGCGGGAAGCCGGAGCGGCGTTCGACCTGGAGGTAGGAGTCGACCTCGGCGCAGTGCACCCAGAGCAGCAGCCCGGGTTCGTCGACGCCGTACATCTCACCGGTCGCCGGGTCGGTGACCTTGAGGAGCCGGTGGATCCTGCGGACCCGGGCGCCCGCCTTCTCGGCCGCTTCGGTGGTGCCGTAGGTGATCGTTCCGACGAAGCCTGCCGTACGCATCAGCCGCCCCCAGGCGTCCTTGCGGAAGTCGGAGTTCTGCATGACACCGCGTACGGCGCGCGGGTGCAGCGCCTGGAGGTAGAGCGCACGCACTCCGGCGACCCACATCATCGGATCGCCATGCATCTGCCAGGTGACGGATTCGGGCCCGAAGAGCCCCGGGTCGGCGTCCACCATGTCGCTCGTACCTCCCGTCCGGCGGCGTACGTACGCAAAGCATGCGCCATGCGACGAAGACTCACAGCTGACACTCACCAACGTCCCCGACCTGCAGTGGTGCCAACCGGGTCAAGGCGCTCAAAGCTCATAATCAGGAACTTACTTGGCATATTGGTACACGATCGCTGCAGACATGACGATCACGTCAAAGGACACACACGGCCCTACAGGCAGCTATGCATTGCAATGAGAGCCGTCCGCCCCGCCCCTGAAGTGGTCACAGAACCGGACTGGCAGCCCAAGATCACCCCGAGATGCATCGCCACCACGTCCACCACTCGCTTTCACTGAGCGGTCAAGATGCGACACCACCCACTCCATCTGCACAGTCCCAGCTCACAGCCCTGCCCACCCCACAGAAAGGCTGGTCCTCGACAGCGAGGGAAGCGAGCACGGCGGGAGCTGATCACTGGTACCCCAGAGTCTCGTCCTTTGCCGCGTCGCTCACCCATGGGGCAGTGGCTGCGAACAGAGCGAGTGCGGGGGCCATGAGTTCTCCGTCGAAGACTCGGGAGCTGTCAACGGCATTGGCCCAGGTGTTTCATCGGTGCACGGCTGTCGGGCAGCCGCGCTTGGGAGGATGCGCGGGTTCGGATGCCGCCTCGCTGTGTCCGCATCGGGGACGTGAGGGCCAGACGCGGCCACTCCCGTCCCCGAACCTCCGTGTGTCGACACGAGCTGTCACGGCTCATGCGTGGTCACCGACTCCGAGCGAGTCGTGGAGAGTAGGCGTGCCCCGAGAGGCTGACCGGATCCCCGGTCACCACCGCGGCTT
Source organism: Streptomyces sp. NPDC048473 (assembly GCF_043200155.1). Taxonomy (NCBI): domain Bacteria; kingdom Bacillati; phylum Actinomycetota; class Actinomycetes; order Kitasatosporales; family Streptomycetaceae; genus Streptomyces; species Streptomyces sp. NPDC048473. Next base: position 105,797 of record NZ_JBICXE010000009.1, on the reverse strand, counting down.
CGTCGGGTTGAAGTCCGGGTGGAACCGGCGCATGTAACCCGTGTCGTCGCGTCCGGTGATGCCCTGCCGAAGGTAGTTCTCATGCAGCCGGGCAAGCGCGTCCCGGTCCAGCCGCACGCCGAGCCCCGGCGACATCGGCACGGGTACGGCGCCGTCGACGAAGGTCAGCGGGTGCTCCACCACGTCGACACCCAGCTGCCACGGCGTGTGGGTGTCGGCGGCGTAGGACAGCTGCGGCAGCGCCGCGCCGAGGTGGGTCATCGCGGCAAGGCTGATGCCGAGATGGCTGTTGGAGTGCATCGACAGGCCAAGGCCCCAGGTCTCGCAGATGCCCGCCAGGCGCACGGACTGCCGCAGTCCGCCCCAGTAGTGGTGATCGGACAGGATGACCTGAACGGAGCCGCGATCGACGGCCTCGGGAATGTGGTCGAAGGAGACCACGCACATGTTGGTGGCCAGCGGCATCCCGGCGGTCTCGGCGATGGCGGCCATGCCGGCCAGGCCCTCGGTGGGATCTTCGAGATATTCCAGCAGGCCCTGAGTCTCGGCGGCGACCCGGCGGGAGGTCTCGACGCTCCACGCGGCGTTGGGATCGATGCGCAGCGGCAGCGTGGGGAACTCCTCGCGCAGCGCGCGAATGGCGTCGAGTTCCTCGTCGGGAGCGAAGACACCGCCCTTCAGCTTGATCGACTGGAAGCCGTACATCTGCACCATCGTCCGGGCCTGCGCCACGATCCCGTCAGGGTCGAGCGCAGCGCCGTAGGGGTCCGGGGCATCGCCGGGATGCTGCGCCCACTTGTAGAACAGGTACGCCGAGAAGGGCACGGCGTCGCGTACCCGGCCGCCGAGGAGATCGTGGACCGGCCGGCCGATCGCCTGGCCCTGCGCGTCGAGGCAGGCGACCTCGAATGCGGAGAAGACCCGCAGCGCCGCCTTCTCCGGGCCCATGCCGCCGGCCGGACCGAGTTTCTCCGCGGGCGCGTCAGCGGTGCCGAGCAGCGCATCCACCACGGACTTGATGTATTCGGTCCGGAACGGGTCCAGCCCGATCAGCAGCGGTGCCACCGTACGCAGCACCGCCAGGTGCGTGGCGTCGCCGTAGGTCTCGCCGAGCCCGATGAGCCCGTCCCCGCAGTCGACTTCGATGATCGCGCGCAATGCCCACGGCTCGTGGCAGCCCACGGCGTTGAGCAACGGCGGATCAGGGAATGCGATGGGCGTGATGCGGATGTCGGTGATCGTGGCGTGCCCTGACGGGCTCTGCAGCTCCACGTGGTCCTCCCTCGTACCGGAACCAGTCGTCATGCCCGGGACTCCTCCAGTCGATGGAGTGCCGTGCGTCCGCGGTCCACGATGGCCGCGAGTTGCGCGACGTGTTCCGGTGTGGCCTCCACCAGCGGCGGCCGGACGGGGCCGACGGCCAGTCCGGCCAGCTGCGCACCGGCCTTGACCAGCGAAACGGCGTAGCCGGGCACACGGTCGCGCAGCGCGGCGAACGGCAGGTAGAACTCGGTCAGCAGCGTTCGCTGTGCCTCCTCGTCGTCGTCGCGCACAGCCCGGTGGAATGCGGTGGCGATGTCGGGGGCAAAGCAGTGCACCGCCGAGGAGTAGCTCTCCACGCCGATCGCTGCGTAAGCTCGTGCGCTGAGCTCTGCGGTCGGCAGGCCGTTGAGGAATCCGAACTCGGCGGCGCGGGGGTGTCCGCTGGTACGTACGGCGGTGACCAGGCGGAGCATCGCGTCGACGTCGCCGCAGCCGTCCTTGATGCCCGCGACGGTCGGGATGTCGAGCAGTTCCACCGCGGCTGCCGGATCGAGGACCGCGTTGGCCCGCTGGTAGACGGTGATCGGCAGCGGTGTGGCCTCGGCGACGTAGCGAATATGGCGCACCAGCCCCTGCGGGGTGGACGTCAGCAGATAGGGCGGCAGCAACAGCAGTCCGTCGGCGCCGCATTCCTGCGCGGCCAGCGCGAACTCCCGCGCGACCCGCGGGCCTCCGCCCGCCCCGGCGAACACCCGTATGCGTCCGGCGGCCTGCTTCACCGCGGTGGACACGACCTGCCGGTACTCGTCGAGCCCGAGCGCGGGGAACTCGCCGGTGCCGCACGCCACGAACAGCCCGCTGGGTCCGGCGGCGATCTGTGCCTCGACGTGGGTGGCGAAGACGTCCAGGTCGACCTCGTCGGCGTCGTCGAAGGGAGTCAGAGGGAAGGAGAGCAGTCCCGAGAGCCGCGTTGTTCGTTCATCGCATTTCACGGTATTCATGGATAAATCTCCACTTCAAGGGTTGCCTCGGCCGAGCCGGTGCTCGGCCGACTGTTACGAACGGATAGCTGTTATGAACGGATGGCTGTCACGAACGGACGGCTGTCACCAGGTCCGCCCCAGGGGGAGGGCGCACCAGGCGCCCCCGAGCCGGGCTGCGGTCGGGTCGGCGGGGTCCGGCACGCCGCACCCGTCGGTCACCTCGGGCGCGAACTGCTCGGCGTCGTCGAGCGGGTGGTAGCCGATCGCCTCACCTTCGGCCAGGCTCAGCCGGCCCCGGGTGTTGCGGCTGACTCCCCAGACGATCCGGTAGCCGGGTTCGCGGCAGCTCAGGCAGGCTTCGACGAGGCGGTGCCCGTCGGCCGGTGACAGCCAGGTGGACAGCCCGCGCATCCCGTTCGGCATCGGGAACCAGCTTCCGATACGCAGACAGATGATGTCCATGCCGAAGCGGTCGTGGTACAGGCGCCCGGCGGACTCGATCGCGGCCTTGCTCCAGCCGTAGAGCGTGTCCGGGCGGGCCGGTGCGTCCGCGGCGACCGGAGTGCCGTCGTACTGGTGGAAGCCGACGGTATGTGTCGAGGAGGCGAGGACGACCCGGGGCACACCGGCCAGCCGGGCCGCCTCCAGGAGGTTCAGTGTGCCGCGCACGTTGCGGTCCAGTACGTCGTCCAGGGTGGACTCGACGCTCTGGCCGCCGAGATGGACAATCGCGCTGACGCCCCGGCATGCCTCCAGCAGCGCCTCGGCGTCGGTGAGGGAGGTGATCACGGTCTCCTCCGCTCCGCTCCCTTCGATGGCGGGCGGCGTGGTGATGTCGAGAAGCCGCAGCGTGCGGCCCTCCCGTGCCGCCAGCGGCCGCAGTTGCGTGCCGACCCTGCCCGCGGCGCCCGTGAGCAGGATCCGGGTGGTGTCGACGGAGCCGGTGGTGCGCGCGCCTTGCCGGGTCATGCGGAACCTCCGATGTCGTTCGATGCGTAACTGAGCGGCGTCCATGGCCGGCAGTGGCCCGACTTCCCGGTCACGCCCCAGCGCCGCGGCGGCGACCGCGGTGACCGAGCCGAAGGCGGGCCACCTCAGTCGGCTCTGGGAGGGGGCCGTACAGGTAGCCACCGGCGAACGCGTTGCCCGCGCCCACCGGTTCGACGTACGCCGATAGCGACCCGTACCGTCCACCGCGGACATTTGGTGAATACGGTCGTGGTACGTATCGCGCCCGCTTACCGCGTGCAGCCGGATGGTCCTATTCGTCGCGCTGTGACGGCTTGGCCCGGCCGGTCGCGTGGCGACGGAAGGCCTCTGCGGCGTCGTCTTCCCGGCCGTTGACGAGTATGTCGAGCAGGCGCGCGTGTTCGTCGACCAGCTTGTCGCGGCTGCCGGTGTAGAACGGGTTGGAGACCACGCGCAGCGTCCAGAGACTGGGCTCCATCACCTCCCACAACCGCGGCAGCAGGTGGTTGCCGCTGGCCTGGCAGACGAGGCGGTGGAAAGCCATGTCGCTGTCGCGGAAGCTGCTCGGGTCGTCGTGCAGGGCCGCCCGTCGCATGTCGTCGATCACCGAGTTCAGCTGGTCGACGTAGCCCTCGGCGCGGCGCTGGGCGGCGGCTCGGGCGGCGAACTCCTCCAGCAGACCGCGCAGTTCTCGTGCCTGTTCAGCTTGCTCGATCGAGATATTGGCGACCCGGCTGCCCAGCCGCGGCACGTGAGTGACCAGGCTTTCGTGCACCAGCCGTTTGACGGCCTCGCGCACCGGGGCCTGGCTGATGCCCAGGCGTTTGGCGATGTCGGATTCGACGATCCGCTGATCCGGTGCCATCTCGCCGCTCAGGATGGCCGAGCGCAGCAGCCGGTAGACGCGGTCGGACAGCAGCCCGCCGGACGTCATGCCCCTGTTCTGTTCTAGCAGATCGTTCAGACCAGTCATCAGTGCTCCCTTTGCCGGATCATTGTCATCCTGTCGCCGGCGGACGGGTCCGCCAGATCAAGTCGGTATGCCCTGATGGCCGTTCCACCCCGGACCGCGGCGGCTTCGTCAGCGGTCAGCCCGTCCAGCACCCGGGCCGTGGCTCCGGCCACGGCCTCGTACGGCGACCACTGTGTGCTGACCGGCCAGTCGGACCCGAACATCAGCCGGCGTGGCCCGAACACGTCGAGCAGCACCCGCGCCACGGCGTCCAGGCGCACTCCGCCCGGTTCGGCGGTGGCCTTTCCGAGTCCGGACAACTTGCACACCACGTTGGGCAGTCGGCCCAGTGGCGTCAGCTGCGCGGCCCATTCGCTGAGGCCTTCGCGCCGCACGTCGACGGCCGAGATGGCGGCGTGGTCGACGACGAACCGCACCTGCGGCAGGTCCCTGGCCGCTGCGTATGCCTCACGCAGAGTCCCGTGCCCCAGCAGCAGGTCCATGGCCAGGCCCCGCTCGCCGAGAGCCGCGAGTGAGCGCCGCACCTGGGGCAGCCCGAGGCGGGCGCCCTCGCCTGCCCCGACCGGGTCACGGACCCCGACCAGCGCCGAACCCCCGTCCTCCGCGCGGAGTGCGTCGATCGTGTCCACGGCGGCCGGATCGGCGAGATCGGCGTGGACGACGACGCCGGCGAGCCGTGGGGACCGCGCGGCCAGGCCCAGCAGCCAACGGGCCTCGTCCACGGTCCGCCCGGCCTGCACGACAACAGCCGTCACCGACCCGGAGGCCGCGGTGAGGTCGTCGAGAAGGAAGGGGCGATGCAGTTCGCCCGCGGACCGCAGCCACGCGTGGTCGTGCAGGTCGGGGTCCCACAGGTGGACGTGTGCGTCGATGACGGTCACGGCGTCGGCACCTCCTGCGGGAGCAGTCCCGCTTCGCGCAGCTCCGCCCACAGGTCGGCGGGGACGGTGGTCTGCGCCATGGCGAGGTTCTCCCACACTTCATCGGCCGTCCTGGCTCCGACGACCAGAGCGGACACGGCAGGATGCCCCCAGGCGAACCGCAGGGCCGCCGCCTTCATCGGCACCCCGTGACGGGCACAGATCTCCGAGATGGCCAGCGCGGTGGCAACCTGTTGCGGCTCGGCTGTCCGGTAGTCGTACCTCGCGCCGGGTCGCGGATCGGCCAGCAGGCCGGAGTTGTACACCCCGCCCAGGATGACCCCGACACCGCGGGCCTCGCACTCAGGCAGCAGGCCCGTCAGAGCTTCCTGGTCGAGCAGAGTGTACCGGCCGGCCAGCAGCACGCAGTCCACGTCGACTTGCGCGACGATCCGCTCCAGCATGCCGCTCTGGTTCATGCCCGCGCCCACCGCCGACACCACGCCCTGCTCCCGCAGGTCGACCAGGGCGCGGAAGGCCCCCGCGAGGGCCTCCTGCTCATGGTGGTCGGGGTCGTGCACGTGCGCGATGTCCACCCGGTCCAGGCCGAGCCGGGTCAGGCTCTGCTCCAGGCACCGCATGGTGCCGTCATAGGAGAAGTCCGGCTCGGCCCCGTCGTCGGTGAGGAGGTATCCGACCTTGGTCGCGACGACGACCTCAGACCTGGGTACCCCGGCCAGTACCTGGCCGAGGCGCTGTTCGGACACGCCGTTGCCGTACCGGGGGGCGGTGTCGAACAGGCGCGTCCCACCCGCCAGCGCGGCACGCACCGTGCCGGTGGCTTCCTCCTCCGGAACCGGCTCGTACAGGTTGCCCAGGGGCGCGCAGCCCAGGCCGAGCCTGCCGACCGTGAGACCGGTGCGGCCCAGCACACCCGGGCCCGAGACATGGTTCATCGCTGGGACGACCGCTGCTGGTCGCGCCACTGTTCGTACTCCGCGCGCGACTCCGACGTCAGCGGGTAGTAGTTGCCGAGCCGGGCGCCCTGGTCGAGACGCATCCGGCTGAACACCTCCCACTCCTGGTGGTCCTGGGCCGTGGCGACCACCTCCGGCGCGGTCGCCCGGGGGACGACGACGGCGCCGTCATCGTCGGCGACCACGATGTCGCCGGGCAGGCACAGCACTCCGCCGGCGGCAACCGGCACGTCGTACGCCCAGGGGAACAGCTCCGACTGGGAGGCGTAGTGCGGGGTGGTGCCGGTGCACCAGATCGGCACGCCGAGCTCACGGACCCGCGGAGCGTCCCGGATCCGGCCGTCGACGACGATACCGGCGCCGCCCTTGCGCTTGAAGTAGCGGACGAGCATGTCGCCGACGCAGCCGCTGAACGCCGACCCGTACGCCTGGATGACGAGGACGTCACCGGGCTGTACCGCCTCCAGGACCGCCCACAGGGCGGTTTGGCGTTCGACGGCCTCCTGGGCCAGGCCGCTGGCTATGTCCTCGCGCTGCGGCATGAACTGGAGCGTCAACGCCGAACCGGCGATCTTCTGCCCGGTCGTGAGGGGCTGCGGCCCCTCCATCCACGTGCGCCTGATGCCCATGCCGTGCAGCTTCGCGCACGCGGTGGCACTGCTCACCTGGCCCATCTGGTCCACCAGCTCCGCATCGGCACGCTGGTATGTGTCGCCGCGCACCGGAAGGGGAAACACCCGCTGGGCATGCTCATCGTTCGTCATTCTACTTCTCCTGGTATCGGTCGAACGTGGGGTGGCTCGGGGTGAACTGACGGCGTCTCACCTGCATGGTCAGGTCGAGCCGGGTCCCTGGCGGCAGGATCACCAGCAGGTGATTGTCGTGCACGTCGATGTGCCGGGTACTGGTCGTGAACTCGTCGGCCCGGTAGGCGCGGTTCGGGCCGGGGTAGCCGCTGTCGAGTCGATCCACCACGACATGGTCGATGCCGTCCTCGGCGAACGCGCCGGCCTGCACGGCCACACGCCGCTCACACGTATTGCTCAGGTTGACCAACTGGACGCCGACTCGGGCCTCGTCGAGGCTCTCGACGAGGGCGGCGACGTCGGCCGGCAGGCCGGGACGGCCGCGGTCGGCGTCCCAGTAGCGCACCCGTGCCTGCTGGAGCCCCCCGTTGTAGGGGGTGGCGGGAGCGCCGGTGGTCAGCTGCACCAGAATCTCTGTCCCCACGGGATTGAGCCGCTGCCACCAGTGGATGTCATCGGTGCGGGCGGTTGTCGCATCCTCGCGGACGAGTGCCATCCTGCGGGCGACCTGCCCCAGCGCCATGCCGAGGGCTCGGGCCGGGTAGTCGGGGTTGCGACCGTCGAGGTAGGCGAGCCACGGCGCCTCGTGTCCGGCCTCCTCCTTGTCGCGGAAGGCGTGCACGGTGGTCCAGTCGTAGCCGCATTCGCGCTCCACGCGGTCAAGCCGCTGCCGGTCCTGCGGGTCGCCGGAGCACCACCAGATCCAGGCCGGGAAGGCGATCTGCAGCGGCTGGTGGTCGAACCAGCCGTGCAAGCCGTACCGGTAGGGCACCAGTTGCAGGTCGCTGTCGGCATCGGGCCCGAGGCGCTGGAGCCAGGTCGTGGCCATGCTGGAGTCACCGTCACGAACCGGCCCGCGCGTCGCCTCTTCCAGCACCCGGTCCAGTGGGGCGCGGGCCAGGTCGAACCACGCGTTGTCGCCGGTGACCAGAGCGGCGTTCATGGCAGCGACGACCGCGACCGCGCCGACGCTGTGCAGACCGTGAGGCCAGGTCCAGCCGTACGGGCCGCCGTACCAGCGGCCGTCGTGCAGCTCACCGACCTCCCCGGAGGGCCCCACGTTGTCGGGGATGACGCCGCCCGCGGCGGCGGCCCGGTCCCGCCAGGCCTGCACGTAGTCGACGAGCCAGTCGCGGTACCGGTCCTCGCCCGTGTACAGCCACGCGTTGGCGATCAGCGAGGTGGAAGCGAGGTTCACGGCGACGTCGCCGTCGCCGAGCCGCCGGTTCATCGCCTCGCCCATACGCCGCGCGTTGACGGGGTCGGCCAGGTCGTCCCAGGTGTTGATGCCGGGCAGATCCTCCAGGGGCAGGCCGTACGCTTTCATGTTGGTCAGTTCCGCGCCGAACCCCTGCGCCCATGCGTCATCCACGCCCCGGCGCGGCCCGCCGGCCCCGGTGTGCGGAGCCCGGATGATCCGCTGCGAGCCGTCGACGTTGCCGACGGGCGAGGTGGGCAGGTAGAGGTCGGCGAAGCGCAGCGCCCGCCGGCGGAACGTGTCGTCGGACGGGTCGGCCGCGCAGATCCCGTAGAACATCAGCAGCGACTCGCCCTGGTGGAACCAGTCGTACCCGCGCTCGTACTCGTCGACCAGGAACCCGGCGTCGGAAAGCTGCCGAGTGATCCCGTTCCAGTGCTTCTTGCTGGCGTCGAGGAGGTCATCCGCCCCGCCGAGCATGTACAGCATCGGCCAGTTGAAGAACGGTTCGTAGAAGTCGTCCGCCCCGTCACGGCCTTTCAGTTCCCCGTCGAAGCGCAGCCCGCCGTCGGGGTGGCAGTACCGGTCCTCGAAGACCCGCCATGCCTCGTCCAGCACCGAGAACAACTGCCGTTGCAGTACGGCCCAGGCCGGCGGTTCGCAGGCCGGCACGGACGCCGTCACGCTCACCATGTGCTTGCCCACGGTCACCCCTTCGTCGCGCCGGCGGTGAGGCCACCGACGATCTTGCGTTGCATGATCACGAAGAAGACCAGCACCGGTGCGATCGCCAGGAGCAGCGTCGGATAGACCACGGACAGGTCGGTGGTGTGCAGACCGATCGCGGAGTACACGCCGGTCATCACGGTATACAGGCCCGACGTCGGGCCCAGCACGATCTGCGGGTTCACGAAGTCCGTCCAGACCCCGATGGTGTGCAGGACGACCGCGGTGACCACGACCGGCCGCATCAGCGGGAAGATCACTTGCCAGAAGGTGCGCAGCCGGCCTGCACCGTCGATCTGCGCCGCCTCGTCGAGCTCCCGGGGGATGGACTTGATGTAGCCCACGAACAGGAACATCGACAGGGGCAGGGTCAGCGTCGCCTCGTACATGACGAACCCGGGGATCGTGCCCATCAGGCCCGTGAAGCGCAGCACATAGATCACCGGAATGACCAGCACCTGCCCGGGGATGAACAGCCCGGCCAGGAACACCAGCAGCATCCCCTTGTGCCACGGGCGGGTACCCCGGGCGATGACGTAGGCGGCCGGACCGGCCAGCGCCAGAGACAGCGCGTTGACCAGGACCACGAACATCACCGTCACACCGAACGCCTTGATGATGTTGTAGTCCGGTGACGACAGTGCCGCTCGGAGATAGTCCGTGGACAGCACGCCCGGGTCGGCGGAGAACGGCCGTTGACGGATCGCCGACTCCGGTTTGAACGCGTTGACGATCACGAGGTACAGCGGCGCCACCATGACCAGTGCGAAGAGGCCGAGCATGACCGGGCCGACCCGGCTGCCTGCATTGCGGTTCACAGTTCCACCGCCTTCTCGCTGCGCTGGCGCAGCGCGACGATCACGACGGCGAGCACCGTGATGACGATCATGAGGACGATGCTCTGGGCCGAGGCGTAGCCGATCTTCCCGTTCAGGAACGACTCCGACAGGACCAGGTACGCGTACGTCTGCGTGTGGCCGGCCGGACCACCGTCGGTCATCGCCAGTACCAGGTCGTAGACCCGCAGCAGTTGGACGAGTACGAGGACCACGTTGATCGTCACCGTGGGTGCCAGCATCGGCAGCACGACCTGGCGGAACGTCTGCCGGCGTGAGGCGCCGTCGATGCGCGCCGCCTCCAGGAGCGACTCGGGGATCGTCTGCAGCCCGGCGAGGTAGAGGACCACGTTCACCCCGAACGTCGACCAGATCACCACGAAGACGACCGCTGCGAGCGCCCACTGCGGATCGGACAGGAACGGGATCTTCGAGCGGTGCGCCGCGGTCAGGAGGGTGTTGACCGCTCCTTCGCTGCTCAGTATGGCCGACCACAGGAAGCCGATGATGACCGCGCCGAGCACGTGCGGGTAGAAGAACAGGCCCCGCAGCATCGCTTTGACGCGCCCCTGGCCGTTGAGCATGACCGCGAGGCCCAGGCCGAGGACGTTGCAGGCCACGGTGCCGACCACCGCGATCACGAGCGTGACGTATGCCGCGCTCGCCACGTCCGGGTCGTGGAACAGCTGAACGTAGTTGTCCAGGCCGACGAATTCGGAGTTGTCGGAGAAACCGTCCCAGTCGGTGAGGCTGAGCCGTCCGGCGACCACGACAGGGATGAGGATGAAGGCCACGATCGCCGCCAGTGCGGGGCCGACCATGAAGATGCCGGACAGGCTGCGGGCGGCGCGTGCGCGCAGCGGGCGCGGGGAAGTGTGGTGAGTGTGACGGGGGCGCTCGGGGACCGGTGGGTTGTCCGGCGGTCCAGGAGCGGTAAGCGTCTCGTTACTTGGGCGCATTCGCGGCCCACCACTTGTCCATGGCACCCGCCACCTGATCGGCTGTCGTCCCGAGATACATGCTCTGGACCTGGGTGTTGAACTCCGCGGGGAAGCCCGCCGGGGAAGAGTTGTCGCCCAGTCCGGGGCCGATCGCCACGGTCTTGCCGCCGGCCTCGTCGAGGAGCTTCGCGATGTCCTTGGTCAGCGGGGAGGCTTCGTAGCTGTATCCGGTACGGAAGTTGCCCTCCGCGCTCAGCGCCCTCGTGATCGCCTTCTTGTCGCTGACCAGGTACTTCACCAGGTCTATTGCCGCGTCCGCGTGCCTGGAGCTCTTGAGCACCGAGTACGGCATGGCCGGGTTGGCCCCCTGCGGCGGCGTGGAGCCGTCGAACGTGGGGACGGGGAACACGCCCGCGTCGATGCCCGGCTTCGCTTCGGCGAGCGAGGCCGCCAGCCAGTTGCCCATCACCATCGTCGCCGACTTGCCGGCTGTGAAGTTGTTGATCATGTCCTGGTACTTGATGCCGTTGGCGTCCTTGGGAACCAGGCCGTCCTTGATCCACGACTGGTAGACGCCCAGGTACTTGGCGTAGTTGCTGCCGGCGAAGGTCACGGAGCCCTTGTTCCGCTTCGCGTACCACTGCGGCTCGGTGTTCATCACGTTCGGGTTGGCCATCATCAGGGCCTGCGCGCCGGTGGTCCACTCACCACCGGTCTGCAGCGGCGTGTAACCGGCGCCCTTCAGCTTGCGCAGCGCGGCGGTGAACTCGTCGACCGTCCTGGGCGTCCCGGTGACACCGGCCTTGGCGAAGGCAGCCTTGTTGTAGAACACCAGCGACTGAAGCTGGACGCCGGTGCCGGCCATCCACACCTTGCCGTCCAGCTTGGACGCCTCCGCGAACGGTGCGTCCTTCACCCACTGCTCGTCGGGCAGCGGCTCCATCTGTCCGGCGAGAGCCGTGTTCTGCCCGCCGGCGAGGATGTCGGGCGGGCTGCCCGCGGCCAGTTGCTGCTTCAGCGTGTCCTCGATGCCCCTGCCGGTGGGCGCCTCGATCGTGACCTTCACTCCGGGGTGACTGGCGACGTACCCCGCCACCAAGTCCTTGTAGAACTGCTTGGTCAGCACCGGAGTGATGTTGACCAGCATGCGGATGTTCTTGTCGCCGCCTGCTGAGTCCGAGCCGGTCGAGCAGCCCGTGAGCAGTGCGGCGGATATGGCGATGGCACCCAGCTTGACCAGGTGCCGGCGAGAACCCGAAACCATCGAAACCTCCATCGATTGCTAATCGCTTATCGCTTATCGATAGCGCGCTCACCATCGAGGACCTGCCGGGCGACGGTCAAGGCCTGTCAACGGAGGCGTTACCCGTTCGCAACCTGCGCTGCGTGTGAACCGTGCTTCATCCAGCGGGTTTTGAAGGATCCCTTGACACTCGCCACCGCCGACCCACTACTTATCGCTCAACGATTATCGATAGTCGGAGCGTCGTGCAACGAAGGCTCGGCCGGAGGCGCTGTGCGCCCGGACCGAGGGCCCGGTTCCAGTAGGCACCTACGAAAGGCACAACATGTCCAGATTCTCTCGACGTGATCTCCTCAGGGCCGCCGGGGCCGTCGGCGCCGGCGCGTCGGCGGCCCTCGTCGCCGGGCCGGCCTACGCCGGTACCGGTGACCGGCGGGACCGGCCCAAGGACCAGAAGTCCTTCTTCGTGGCAACGGACGGGAAGGACTCGAACCGGGGCACGCAGGCCGCGCCCCTCGCGACGCTGGAGAAGGCGCGCGACGTGATCCGGACCTGGCGGCAGGGGGCGCCGGGCCGTGCCACGGAACCGGTGACCGTCTTCCTCCGGGGCGGCACGTACCGGCGGACGCGAAGCTTCACCCTCGAAGCGCAGGACTCCGGTGCACCGGGCCGGCCGGTCACCTACGCCGCCTACGAGGGCGAACAGGTCCGGCTCGTCGGCGGCGTGGACCTGCCCGCTACCGGTTTCGAGGCGGTCAGCGACCAGGCAATCCGCGACCGCCTCCCGGCCGGGTCACGCGACACCGTCCGCGAGTTCGACCTGAAGGCGCTCGGGATCACCGACTACGGCCAGATCGTCCAGACCGGATACGGCCTGCCGCGCGCGGTCACCCCGCCCGAACTGTTCTTCAACAGCGAGGCGATGACCCTCGCCCGTTACCCGAACACCGAGTTCCTCGCCGTCGGTCAGGTCATCGACCCGGGCGGGAACCCCCGCAGCGTCCTCGGCGACCCCGACAAGATGGCCGCCGAATTCGCCAAGGGGGCCACGTTCAAGTACACCGACCCCCGGCCGTCGACCTGGACCGACACCAGTGACGTGTGGATGCAGGGCTACTGGTTCTACGAGTGGGCCGACGGCAACCTTCAGATCAAGGCGATCGACCCGGCGGCGCAGACGGTCTCCACCAAGACCGCCAGCATGTACAGCGTCAAGGCGGGCCAGCGCTACTACTACTACAACGTGCTTGAGGAACTCGACTCGCCGGGTGAGTGGTACCTCGACCGGGCCACCGGGAAGCTGTACCTGTACCCGCCGAGTGACCTGTCCGGCGCGTCGGTGCAACTGTCGCTGCTCGCCGACCCGATGGCCGTCCTCAAGGGCTGCTCGAACGTCACGTTCTCGAACCTCATGTTCGAGGGGTCGCGCGGCGACGGCATCGTCATCACCGACGGCACGTCCAACACGGTCGCGGACTGCACCCTGCGGCTCCTGGGCGGTCGCGCGGTCACGATCGGCGACTCAAGTGTCTCGGCCGGCCCGCACGGCGGATCGCTGAACGAGGTCCGCGGCTGCCACATCCAGGCCACCGGTCAGGGGGGCATAGCCCTCGCCGGCGGTGACCGGGCCACCCTCACCCCGGCACGCAACCGGGCGGTCGGCAACGAGATCCACGACTACAGCCGCCTCCAGTTGACGTACAACCCCGCGGTCGAACTCGCCGGTGTCGGAAACCACGTCGCCAACAACCACATCTACGATGCGCCGCACGTCGCCATCCTCTTCCGCGGCAACGATCACGTGATCGAGTACAACGAGATCAACGATGTGGTGAAGGAGACCAACGACGCCGGCGCCATCTACGCGGGACGGGAGTGGACCGGACGCGGCACGGTCATCCGCTACAACTTCCTGCACGACATCGTGGGCAGCGGCGGATCCCTCTTCGCCTCGGGTGTCTACCTCGACGACTGCTTCTGCGGAACGACGGCGTTCGGCAACATCTTCTACAAGGTCGACACCGCCTTCCAGATCGGCGGCGGCCGGGACAACGTCATCAGCAACAACATCATGCTGTCGTCCGGCCGTTCGGTGACGCTCGACGAACGAGGTCTCAACTGGGCGGCGGAGGAAGTGGCACCCGGCGGCGCGTGGGGGATGTACGACCTGCTGGCCGCCGTTCCCAACCAGAAGGAGCCGTGGCGGTCGCGCTATCCGAACCTCGTGAACATTGCCGACGATCAGCCGGCGTACCCGAAGTACAACGTCGTCGAGTACAACGCGCTCTGCACCGTCGCCGCGCTGGACATCGCCCCGTCCGCGCGCACGTACGGAACGGTTGACCGCAATCTGACACTCACTGCCGACCCCGGCGTCGTGACAGTCGTGGACGGGAAGCCGACCCTGGGCAACGACGACCTGATCGCCGCTCAACTCCCCGACTACCAGCGGATACCCATGAACCGGATCGGACTCTCGTGACCCGCACGGCCGAGAGCCGCGGGGCAGGGAACCGGCCCAGTCAGAGCCAGTAGATTAATTAGTAATTAATCTTGACGGTGGCCCGGTTGCCCCGTCAGTCTGTATCAGCCGAACGAGGCCCGGCCGCCTGGGTCAGGAGGCCGGGCCTCGTTCCGTGGGCGCGCATGCGGAGTCGCAGGTGCACCTCAGCACAGCACAGAGCCGCACCTTTCTGGTCACCCCGCAGTCCAACTCGTCGTACGCGTGAGGCAGTAGCCAACCGTCCGAACGGCGCCACCGGCAGAATCGCCGACAGCTTCACCACCCGAGGAGCCGACAGCCCCATGAACGGAAACACCCGCTTCGCCGACAAGGTGGCAGTGGTCACCGGAGCCGCGTCGGGCATCGGCGCGTCCACCGCCGAACGGCTCGCCGCCGAAGGCGCCGCGGTGATCCTCGCCGACATCGCCGAGGACGCGGGCGAGCGTGTCGCCGCGGGCATCCGAACAGCGGGCGGCCGGGCCCTCTTCGTCCGCACGGACGTCGCGGACGAGGACGACTGGGGGCGGATCGTCTCCGCGGCGCACACCTTCGGCCCCGTCGACGTCCTGGTGAGCAACGCCTTCACGGTCGACGTCACCCCCGCCCACGAGATGACCGTCACCTCATGGGAGCGCCAGCTCGCAGTGAACCTCACCGGAGCGTTCCTCGGCTTCCGTGCGGTCCTGCCCGACCTGCGCGAACGCCGCGGCGCCGTGGTGCTCACCTCCTCGGTCCACGCCCACAAGGGCATCCCCGGACATCCCGCGTACGCGGCGTCCAAGGGCGCGCTGCTCTCTCTGTGCGGACAACTGGCGGTGGAGTACGGACCCGAGGTGCGGGTCAACGCCGTCCTGCCCGGCCCCATCCTCACCGGGGCATGGGACCGGGTCTCGGAGGAGGACCGGAGGCAGAGCGTCACCGAGACTGCCGCCAAGCGTTTCGGCACCCCCCAGGAGGCCGCGGCGGCGATTGCGTTTCTCGCCGCCGACGAGGCGTCCTACATCACGGGATCGAGCCTGCTGGTGGACGGCGGCTGGTCCGTCGTCAAGGCCTCGGCCTGACCGTCTCCGTACCCATCGCACACCAGAAAGGCACACAGACATGACGCCATACGCGCGCCGCGGAGTGCACGGCCAGACCGTGGAGACTCTCGCGCGCCGGGTGCTGAGCGGCGAGATCCCCGAAGGCGCGACACTCGATCTCGTTGCGCTGCAGGACGAGTTGGACGTCAGCCTGACCGCCTTGCGGGAATCCCTGAAGGTCCTCGCCGCCAAGGGGATGGTCGACGCGCGCCAGAAACGCGGCACCTTCGTCAGAGCCCGCGCCGACTGGAACCTCCTCGACGCGGACGTGCTGCGCTGGCAGTTCGCGGGTGGCACCGACTCCGGCACCGATCCGGCACTGCTGCACAACCTCGGTGAGGTGCGCGGCATCATCGAGCCGGCCGCTGTCCGGCTGGCCGCCGCCCGCCGCACCGATTCCGATCTGGACGCACTCGAAGCGGCCCTCGCCGCGATGGGTGAGCAGGAGGGCGGCGCGGCCCACGCGGTCGAGGCGGACCTCGCCTTCCACCGCGCGCTCCTCGCGGCCACCCACAACGAATTGCTCGAACGCATGGAGATGGTCATCGAGTCGGGCCTCGCGCACCGCGACGAGATCGTGCACAGTTCGCCGCACAGCGAGGACCCCGTACCCAGTCACCGGGCTGTGCTGGACGCCGTACGCGACCAGGACCAGGCTGCCGCCGAACGCGCCATGCGGGACCTGCTCGACCAGGCCGTACGCGACCTCGACCGGGCCCACGACACCCGGCCGGCCACCGACGAGGGGACCGCGAACCGGTGAAGATCACTCGCATCGAGACCTTCCTCGTACCGCCACGCTGGCTGTTCTGCCGGATCGAGACCGACGAGGGCGTCGTCGGCTGGGGGGAACCCGTCGTCGAGGGCCGGGCCGAGGTCGTCCGCGCCGCCGTCGATGTCCTCGCCGAATACCTGATCGGCCAGGACCCGCTGCGCATCCAGGACCACTGGCAGGTGCTCAGCAAGGGCGGCTTCTACCGGGGCGGACCGATACTCTCCAGCGCCGTCGCCGGTATCGACCAGGCCTTGTGGGACATTGCCGGCAAGGCCTACGGCGCCCCCGTGCACGCGTTGCTCGGCGGTCCGGTCCGCGACGAGGTGCGGGTCTAAGCCTGGGTCGGCGGCGACGAACCCGCCCAGCTCACCGAGGAGATCACCGCCCAGGTCGAGGCCGGCTTCACCGCCGTCAAGATGAACGCGGCGGGTCGCACCACACCCCTCGCCACCCCCGCCGAGACCGCCGCCGTCGTCGATCGGGTGACCGCCGCCCGTGCGGTCCTCGGCCCCGGCCGCGATGTGGCCATCGACATGCACGGCAGATTCGGACCGGCCGGCGCCCGCCGGGTCCTGCACGCCATCGAGCCGCTGCACCCGCTGTTCGTGGAGGAACCGCTCCTTCCCGAACAGGGGCACCTGCTGCCCGCCCTCGTCGGCGCCACCTCCGTACCCATCGCCACCGGCGAACGGCTGTACGGGCGGGCCGATTTCCTGCCCGCTCTCACGGCCGGCATCGCGGTCGCCCAGCCGGACCTCTCGCACGCCGGAGGCATCTCCGAGGTCCACCGCATCGCCTCGCTCGCCGAGACCTACGGTGCACAACTCGCCCCGCACTGCCCCCTCGGCCCGATCGCACTCGCCGCCAGTCTCCAGATCGCCTTCGCCACCCCGAACTTCCTCATCCAGGAGCAGAGCCGGGGCATCCACTACAACAAGGACGCCGACCTGTTGTCGTACGTCGTCGACACCGAACCGTTCCGCTTCGTCGGCGGACGGGCGCGGCGCACGGCCCTGCCGGGGCTCGGTGTCACGGTTGAGGAGAACGCCGTACGCGCGGCCGACCGGACCGGGCACGCCTGGCGCAATCCGGTGTGGCGGTACGACGACGGCGCCTTCGCCGAGTGGTGAACACGATGCCCGCCGTCAGAATCGAGACCGACCCGGCCGGCGGCGGAAGGTGGACGTCCCTGCGTGCGGCCGGCCGCGAATGGCTCTGGCACCGCGACGAGCCACGCCGCCCCGGCGCCATTCCGGGCGACGCCTTCGCCGACGCCGGTGGACTGGAGGAATGCGTACCGACCGTACGCGGCACACCCGACCACGGCGATGCCTGGGCCCGGCCCTGGCAGTGGGCCGATGGCACCGAGTCCGTCGACTGCCCGGACTTCCGGCTCAGCCGCCGGATTCGCAGCGACGGAGGCCGCGCAGTGGCCGACTACCGGCTCACGGCCGAACCCGGCTACCGCTTCCTGTGGGCCGCGCACGCGCTGTTCGATCTCTCGGAGGAGGCCCATATCGGGATCAGGGACGGCACGCCGACCCGCTTCTATCCCGACAGCGGCGCCCGGTGGACCCCCTGCTCCTGGCCGTCGCAGCCCGGGCGGACAGAAGGACTCGACCGGCTCGGGCCGGATGACGGGACGGCCGTCGGCGCCATCGTCGACACCCCACAGGTGTACGTCCGCGACGGCGCGGCCACGTTGCGCATGGCCGTCGAGGCCGAAGGCCAGCCGGTGTCCGTAGCGCTGTGGCGCAACCTCGGCGGCTTCCCCGAGCAGGAACCGTACCGGTCCGTAGGGGTCGAGCCCATGCTCGGCCGGGTCTTCGACCTGGCGGCCGCGCAGGACGGGGACGCCGCGTGCGTCCCGCGCAGCGGCGAGGTCCGCTGGCGTCTCACGCTGGCTGCGCAGGCACCGGAGCCGTGGACACAACCAGCGCCACAGACGGAGCCGGAAACCGACACGGCACCGGAAGACACAGACAGGAAGGGAACTCGCACGTGGATCTGCTGACTGCGCTGCGCACCCACCGGATCGTCGCCATCGTGCGCGGCGACGATGCGGACGCCGCGCTCAGGACCGTACTGACCCTGGCGGAGGAGCACCTCCCGCTCATCGAGGTCTCTCTCAGCGGAAAGGACGCACTCGACGTCATCCGCCGGGCCCGCGCCGCGCTGGGCCCCGGTGCACCGCTCGGTGCGGGCACCGTCCTCACCGCCGAGGACGCACACGCGGTACGCGACGCGGGAGCCGGCTTCGTCGTCACCCCTGCCGTCTGCGAAGCCGTCACGGAGGCCCAGCGCCTCGGGCTGCCCGTCCTTGCGGGGGTGATGACCCCCACCGACATCGTCGCCGCACGGCGGCTCGGTGCGGACGCGTTCAAGATCTTCCCTGCGGCGCAGGCCGGTGGCCCCGGATATCTGAGGGCACTGCAGGGCCCGTTCCCGGACGCGCCGTTCGTGCCGGTCGGAGGAGTGGACGCCGACGCGGCCGGGACCTATCTCGCGCACGGGGCTACCGCCGTGGGTGTCGGCTCGCCGCTGATCAGCGACGCGGCCGACGGCGGCAGTCTCGAAGCACTCCGCGAGCGGGCGCGCGCCTTCCGCGACGCCGTACGCGCCGCCGCCCCCGCGGACGCCGGCCGATGACCGCCGGCACACCGGCCGTCTGCTGGCAGGACCGGCTCGGGCTCGGTGAAGGAATACGCGCGGTCGACGACGGCATCGTCCTCGTCGACATCCTCACCGGGCGGCTGCTGGCCGGACCCACGGACCGCTCAGCTCCGCTGACGCAACTCGCCCGGCTGTCCGTGCCCCTGGGCGCGGTCGCCCCCGTCCACGCACGCCCCGGCACCTGGATCGCGGCCGCCGGAACCGGTGTCTGTCTGATCACCGCGCACGGGCGGACCGAGTGGCTCGCGCGCCCCGAGGACGGGGCCGCCACGGCCATGCGGATGAACGACGCGACCGCCGATCCGTACGGCAGGTTCTGGGCGGGCAGCATGGCCTACGACGCCGAGGACGGCGCGGGCTCCCTCTACCGTGTCGACCACGAGGGCACGGTGATCCGGGTGCTGGACGGCCTCACCGTTCCCAACGGCCCGGCATTCTGTGCGGACGGCACCGTGATGTACCTCGCCGACAGCGCCAAGGGGATCATCCGCCGGTACCCGGTCGACCCGGACACCGGGCTGCCGGGTACGCCGGACACTTTCGCCGCCTTCGACCGCGGCAGCCCCGACGGTATGACGGTGGACGCCGAGGGCGCCCTGTGGACTGCGGTCTGGGGCACCGGCACTGTCCACCGCTACCGCGCCGACGGCACCTTGGACCGGCAGATCCGAATTCCTGCGACGCAGCCCGCCGGGCTGTGCCTCGACGGGGACAGCCTGTACGTCACCAGCGCGCGGCACGGTCTCGCTGCACCCGGACCGCTGGACGGTGCAGTCTTCACCACGCGGGTCGGCGTCCGGGGCCTGCCCACGTGTGCCTACCACCCCGGGAGAACCGAGTGACGGCGATTCACACGTCCCGCGAAACCGGCCGGCGGCCGGTGACGGGACCGGTGACCTGTATCGGTGAGACCATGGCCGCGCTGATCCCCGAACCCGCCGCCCCGCTGGACGGTGCCGGTCTGCTCGGGATCCGGATCGCGGGCGCCG
This sequence comes from Streptomyces sp. NPDC048473, assembly GCF_043200155.1. NCBI lineage: Bacteria > Bacillati > Actinomycetota > Actinomycetes > Kitasatosporales > Streptomycetaceae > Streptomyces > Streptomyces sp. NPDC048473. The sequence goes on along the minus strand of NZ_JBICXE010000009.1, from coordinate 86,000 downwards.
AGTCCAACGTGGCGATGTACCTCGCCGACCACGGGGTGCCCGCCCGTTGGGTCTCCGCGCTCGGTGACGACCCGTTCGGACACCGGATCCGCGCCGAGGTGGCCGCGTCCGGTGTCGACATCAGCGGCGTACGCACCGACCCGCACCGCCCGACCGGACTCCTCGTCAAGGACCCCGGCACCGAGGGCACCCGGGTCCACTACTACCGCCGCGGCTCCGCCGCCTCGGCCCTGACCCCGGACATCCTGGACGACAATGCCGTGCGCTCCGCAGGCCTCGTGCACCTGAGCGGCATCACCCCGGCACTCTCGGCAGGCTGCCGGGACCTGGTCACCGCGCTGCTCGAGCCCGACATTGCTGAACGCCCGTGCCCCGTGAGCTTCGACGTCAACCACCAGGCCGCTCTGTGGGCGGAGGGTGCGGCGGCCACCGTGCTGCTCGGGCTCGCCCGACGGGCGGACATCACGTTCGTGGGCCTCGACGAGGCACAGGCCCTGTGGGGAGACGGACTTGCCGACGCCTTCGCCGTACGGGACTTGCTGCCACAACCGCCCGTCCTCGTCGTCAAGGACGGTGCACGGGCCGCCACCGCCTTCGACGGCCCCAGGGTCCACACCGTGCCCGCGCCCAGGGTCGAAGTCATCGAACCGGTGGGCGCCGGTGACGCGTTCGCGGCTGGGTTCCTCGCCGGACTGCTGCGCGGCGAGGAACCCGTACGGGCGCTGCGGCTGGGGCATCTGACGGCGGGCGCCGCGCTGCGGGTGACCGGCGACCACGGCCCGCTGCCGGACCGCGCCCGCCTCGCCGAGCTACTCGACGCGGCGCCCGAGGAGTGGGCAGAAGGTGGGTGACCCGGCGATCCGGCCACTGAGCTGAACCGCATTCCGTGCGGCCCTGAAGCCAGGCATGATCGCCCCGGCCGATGGGAGAACACAGGTCCGATGCCTGCACCAGCGAACGCGCACCCCGGCCCGCTGGGCGCCGCTGCCCGACGGAACGTACCTGACCCGGATCAACGGGGTCCGGTTGCGGATCACCGACGCGCACATCGCTGGGACCACCGTCAAAGGGCTGCGGCTGCGGCACCGACCCGGACCGCGCCTCGTTCACGGTGGCTCTGGAGACCGCGAAGGACCAGGTCATCGCCGCTGCCGGCGTATTACCGGACGGAGGGCCCCGGCGGCTCGGACAGGCCGTGCTGGACAACCTGCTGCCGCCGCGTCGGCCGCGTGTCGCCCCGCGCCGCGTCAAGTGTCGGATCTCCCGGTATGCGTCACCACCGGACCAGGCCCAGGTCCTCAGCGCGTCTCGCATCAGCGACATGACCAGCACCGTGGACCAGAGCCCACAGGGCTCCGATGGGTCGACGTGACCGGACACTGCAGTTGTTGCGGACCGACCCGGCACGTTCCTGGCGCGCCTGCGAGATCGCCCGGGGAATCGGCCTGGACGATGCGCGCGGACTGCGTGCCGAGTTCGGCCGCTGGGTCAACGAGGGCATCCTCCGCAGGGCCGCCCGGTCATGCCGCAGGTGTACACATCACCGGCCGGCAGATCGCCCTGCGCGGCCCGTACCAGGCAATGATGCGGGGCAGTATCGACGGTGCGGCCCCGTCACGATCACGTTGTCGGCGCACAAGAACCAGGCGAGCCAGGGCCACGACATCTCTCTGGACTCCGTCGAAGGGAAGCGCTGAGGCGTGTCGTCACACTTCCGTCGTGGCCCTGACTGTTTTCAGCGGTCATGGACCGACCGAGGCCGTTGTCAGCCGCGAGTGACCTGCAGGCTGTACGTGACCTCCGCGTCGGGCATGATGCCGTTGTTGCGCGCGGTGATCGTGAACCGCTTGGTGCCCGGGGCGGTGGGGACTCCGGTGATGCCGCCGGTGTCCTTGTTCAGGCTCAGTCCGGCGGGCAGCGCGCCGGATGTGACCTCGTACCGGACCGTACGGGGCGAGCTAGAGGTGACCTTGAACGCGTACAGCTCACCCACGCGGCCGTTGGCCGGCTCCGGTGTCGTGAAACCGGGCTTCGGCGCCCGCACCGGCTGAGCCCGGCCGACCGGACTGCCGGACGAGTCCAGTTCCTGCAGCGACCACTCCTTCCCCTCGGCCATCTCGCTCAGGTGCCAGTTCTTCTTCTCGTCGGTCATGAGCTGCTGCTGAGCGGGCGTGAAGGCGCCGGCCTCGATGGCGGAGTTCCAGATCCGTACCGCGGTGAGGACCTCTGCGGTGTTGGATCCCTTGGCGAGACTGTCCGTGCTCGTCTCGAACCAGCCGAAGTTCGCGCCGATCGACGCGCCGAGGGCCAGGTTGTGCTCGACGCCGAGCGTGCTCGTGCCTCCACCGATCGGCAGTGAACCACCCATGGCGGGCAGGAAGTTGGCCCGGTAGAAGTTGTTGTTCCTGATCACCTGCGCGTAGTTGGAGTCGGACCAGCCGATGCCGCCCCAGCTGATCCGCGACTGGGCGAACCACGAGTTGGACGACGGGTTGGACGCCTCGCAGATGAAACCGTCCTGGGAGTCGAGCCGGCGATAGATCCCGTTGACCAGGTGAGCGAAGCCCTGGCCACGCCAGCCGCTCCAGGACACCTCCTCCAGCCCGTCGTACGAGATGCTCCGGACGCCGGTGGTGTTGGCCATCGTGGCAAGGCGGGTGGCGATCTCGTCGATGACCGGCAGGTCGCCTCGTGCACCGCCGTACTGGTTCTCGCTGACCCGGGTGGCGTCGGCCCCGGCGGGGTGGGCCGCCGCGGCCGATCCCCACTGCGCCCGGCTGATGCCGGTGAACTGCCACTCGCCGGCGCCGGCCTGCGTCACACCGGAGTATGTGAGGAACTCGTCGCCGATGCGCAGCCGGCGGCCGATGACGTGACCGCCGCCGCCGGAGTCTCCGTCGGCGTACAGGGTCGTGTCCGACGCGGCCAGAGCGCGGGTCAGCTGCACGGTCGCGCCGACCGTGAGCCGCATGTCGGCCGGTGCGGGAGAGATGTACGGGTCATCGGCCTGGATGAAGTTGGACAGGGTGTGCACGCCGACCCGCATGCCGCCCGCGGCGGCGGTCGCCACCAGTTGAGCCGCGGCGGCGTCCGAGCCGCCGAAGCCGCTGTTGAACTGGTAGTGCCCCGTCGACTTCCAGGGACCGGCCGCGCCCTGCACGGAGTAGACGTTCTTGATGCCCGCCTGCTTCGCGAACTTCATGGCGTCGGAGAGGTTCGAGGTGCCGAGGGACGACAGGGCCAGGAACGGCTGCCGGGTCGCCCGGGTCGTCTTCTGCCACTGCCCGTCGATGGTCGGGTACGGCAGGTGCTCGCCCTGCGCGATCTGGCTGAGCACGGTGAGCACGAGATCAGGGGTGCTGCCGTACACGGCCAGCTTCGATCCGAGGATCCGGCCTTCGAAGCCCGGCAGCGGGCCGATCCGGATGCCGTCCTCGCGGGTCCGTACGGTGCTGTAGTCGTAGGCGTAGGCGCGCAGAATGCTGCCCCACGACGTCTTCGCCGCGGCGCCCCACTCGTTCTGCGTCCCGGCCTCCCCGTACGGCTTCGACTGCACCTCCGAGCCGAACCCGTACGCGTCGAACTCCTTGGGCCAGCCGCCGACGGTCTTGTCGTTGAGCGGGGTGATGCCGAGGGCGAAGCCGCTGTCGCGGACCACACCGACGGCCTCGCCGACGGTGTCGGTGACGCTGGTGGTCAGCGGCCCCCACAGCAGGGTCCGCACGTCCACGCCCGGTGCGGCGTCCAGACCGACGACCTCAAGCGTCGCGTACGTCGCGTGGTTGACGACCTTGACCTCGACCGTCGCCTGGTCGCCGCTGAACACCAGCATGTGCCGGTCCTGCCGGGAGACCTTCACCTGGGTGGGGGTGTCCTGGTGTCCGTCTCCCAGGACGACGGACACCAGGGGGAGCGACTTGCCCGCCGGCAAATGGTCGGTTCCCGTGCGTATGTCCTTCAGTTCGACGACCCGGCCCGCCGGGTCGAGACCCAGCGACAGGAATCCCGCCCTGATCCGTAACGGGCGGCCGGCCTGTTCCGTGAACGCCGGCCCTGCTGCTGCCGCCGGCTGGGCGAGGGCCGGCGTCGCGATCAGCGCCAGCGAACTGACACCGCCGGCGATCAGGAAGTTTCTTCTGTCCACAATTCCTCCAAATCGACATGTGTCGATATGTCTCGTGTTCTACGTGGAGGGTGCAATCGGTTGTGCAGTGGTGCCGGCCGACGTCGTCACCGGCCGGCACCACCTCTCAGCGGCGCAGCAGGTTCGTCGCCGGGCTCGCGGCCCGGACCTCGAGGCGCCGGAGCGAATAGCCGAAGGACGACGTGCGCTTGATGCCCTGCATGCGGATGTACCGGCCCGACACGGGAGCGAAGGTGAGGTCGTCCACGCGGGCGCCTGCGGGCTTGTCCCGGACGGCGGCGGCTGTCTTCCAGTTCGTCCCGTCGTCGGAGACCTGGATGTCGTAGTCCTTTCCGGACGCCGTCTCCCAGTCGAGCAGGACGCGGCGGACCGTCTGTACCTGGCCCAGGTCCACCTGGATCCATTCGCCGTCACGGTAGGCACTGGCCCAGCGGCTCACCGGGTCACCGTCAGTGGCGTTCTCCGGTCCCAGGCTGGGCACTTCGGACGACGACGCGGTGGTCGGCCGGTGCAGCGCCAGATCCGCTGCGTCGAAGACGCGCATGCTCCACAGCGCGAAGCCGTCCTGCTTGCGGGCCGCTTCGGTGCCGACGAGACGCACGTACCGGGCGGTGACCGGCTCGAAGGTGAGCGTGTCGGATCCCGCGGACGCGCGGTCCGTGCGGTGGGCGACCGTGGTCCAGGTCGTGCCGTCGCCGGACACCTGGATCGCGTAGTCGCGGCCGTGTGCGGGCGCCCAGTCCAGGTCGGCCTTGGTGACGGTCTGGGGGCGGCCGAGGTCCACGCGGAGCCAGGCGTGATCTCCCGGGCCGCTCTGCCACTTGGTGGTGCTCACCCCGTCGAACGCCGCGTCGGCCGTGCCGGCGGACGCGGACGCCGGCTTGCCCGCACTCAGCTCACTGTTGGCCGGGGTGGCGAGTGTCGTGGCGACCTCGGTCAGCCCCGTACCCACGCCGAGCTTGCGCACGGTCGACATGAAATCGCTGTACGGGACACCCGAGTTGGCGCCGCTCCACATCTTCTGCGCGAGGACCCCGAAGGTGGGCTCGACCAGCTCGTGCACGTCGAGTTCGGTGTAGCTGGACTTGGTCAGGTCGTTCCACACCGAGGACATGGCGCCGAGGAGTTGGGGGTCCTTCGATGCGACGCTCTGGCCGTCGGGGAAGACGTTGGGTTCCCAGTTGTCGTAGAGGTACTTACCGTCCAGGCCGTGGCCGTGGTAGTAGCTCGCGAACGGGACGATGTAGAGCAGGGCGTCGTTGGTGTTGATGAACGAATAGCCGTCCTTCTTGGCGGCCTGCGGTCCGTACCACGAGTTGTTCCAGCTGTTGAGGGTGACGTCGCGGTCGAAGCCCTCGGTGTTGGACGTCATCAGGGACAGGCTGCCCCAGGCGCGCGGATGCTTGCCGAGCGTGCGGATGTGGGCGGCGATCTCGTTGAAGTAGCTCTTGTAGCGGGGCTTGTCCGACCGGTACTCGTCGGCGCCGAAGTGCACGTCCGGGCCGCGGAACCACGGCGTGAACTCGTCGAACACCGACTTCATGAACGCGGTGGTCTCCGGCTTGGACAGGTCCAGGTGGTCGGAGTCGCCGTTGTTGAGACCCAGGGATGGCTTGAACCGGATGAACGCGAGCGAATGGGCGGGGGCGTCGAACTCGGGGACGAGCGTGACGCCGTTGGCGGCGGCGGTGTCCTCGAAGGAGTCCCAGTCGTGCCGGCCGTACGCCCCGTCCTTCGAGGCCAGGCCGGACAGCGCGGGGTTGTCGGTCTTGAGCCGGAAGCCGGCCTGGGCCTCGCTCCAGGGCCGGTCGCCCTTGAACCCGTTGTCGTTGAGGTGGATCTGGAACTCATTGAGCTTGAACCAGCCCATGAGGCGGATGTAGTCGCGGATGAAGTCCGCGGTGAAGAAGCGCCGCCCGACATCCAGCGTGAAGCCCCGCACCTTGTAGTTCGGCCAGTCCACGGCGGTGCCCACGGGGACGGAGTCACGGCCGTCGTCGAGCAGCAGGATCTGCAGGAGCGTACGGGTGCCGTAGTAGACGCCCTTCGCGGTCGGCGCGGTGATCCGCACGTTCTCGCCGGTGACCGTGAAGGTGTAGCCCTCTTCCTTGAACCGGGCGCTGTCCACCGCTTCGGGCAGGGTGGGATCGACCGAAAGCACGATGTCGCCGCTGTGCGGGTGGCGCGGCGACAGGGCCGGCTTGCGCCCCGTGACCTGCTCGATCTCGTCGGGGAGGGTGGCGAGTTGATCGCGGAGACGGTCGCGGTGCGCTCCGGCGAACACGATGCGGCTGTGCCGGCCCAGCTCGAAGAATCCGGTGCGGCCCTCCCACTTCTGGAGGGCGGGCACCACTGCGGGTTCTGCGTTGACCGGGTCGGGGGTGGCGCTCGCCGGTGTCGCGGGAGCGGCGAGGGCGAGCAAGGAGAGCATTGACGCGAGAAGGCACAGCAGCTGTCCTGGACGCACTCTCATGTGAAACTCCAAGCGTTCTCGATGGATTCGTTCCTGGAGGTTCGTGCGGGTGACGCGATGGGGAGCAGGTGCCGGCCGTGCCGTGCCCCGACCGAGGCCGGGGCACGGCACGGCAGCGGTCACGGCCGGGTCGTCATCTTGTAGGTGGTCTTCGCGTCGGCGATGATCCCGCCGTTCCTTGCTGTGATGGTGAACTTGCTGGTGCCGGTGGTGGTCGGGATTCCGGTGATGCCACCGGTGTCCTGGTTGAGGGTCAGGCCGCGCGGGAGGCGGCCGTCGGTGACCTCGTAGCGGATGGTCCGCGGAGACGTCGAGGTCACCTTGAAGGCGTACAGCTTTCCGACCCGGGCGTCCGCCGGCTCCGACGTGGCGAAGCCCGGTGTCGGGGCCTTGATCGACTGCGGGTCACCGATCGGCTGACCGGACGTGTCCATCTCCTGCAGCGTCCACTCGGCGTCCGGCGTGACCTCGCTCAGGTGCCAGTGCCTGCTCGCGACGCCCAGCTGCTTCTTCTGCTCGGCAGTGAACGCGCCGGATGCGCGCGCGGACTCCCACATCCGGACGGCGGCGAGCAGCACGGCGGTGTTCTGCCCGGACTGGAGGCTGCTCACGCTGGTCTCGAAGTTGATGCCGGCGTCGAGGGATGCCGCGTGCGCCAGGGTGTCCTCGATCTTCTGCAGGGCGTCGCCGCCCGAGAGCCCCTGCTGGCCCATCATCCCGGGCAGGTAGTTCGCCCGGTAGAAGGTGTTGCTGCGGATGATCTGGGCGTAGCTCGTGGGGCCGATCTCACCCCAGCTCGCCCTGGACTGGGCGTCCCAGGTGTTCGACGCGAGGTTGCTGCACTCGGTGATGAAGTTCTTGGTGGTGACCTGCCGGTGGACGCCGTTGACGAGCCGTGCGAAGCCGTAGCCGCCCCAGCCGTTGTAGCCGGTGCCTTCAAGCCCGTCGTAGGACGTGGCGTGGACGCCGCTGGTGTTGTAGGCGGTGGCCAGCCGGGTCGCGATCTCGTCGGTGATCGGCAGACCGGCCAGCGCGCCGCCGTAGCCGTTCTGGATGAGCCGGGCGACGGTGGTACCGGCCGGGTAGTCCTTGGCGGCCGAGGACCACTGTGCCCGGCTCAGGCCGCTGACCTGCCACTCGGTGTTGCTGACCTTGGTGACGGAACCGTAGGTGATGAACTCGTCGCCGATGCGCAGCCGTTGACCGTCGACGCCGGAGGCCAGCAGGCCGTTGGCATCCACGTACAGCGTGGTGTCCGACCCGGCCAGCGGGCGGGTGAGCCGGGCGGAGCCGCCCACCGCGAGCCGTGGATCGGCCGGCGCCTTCACGTACGGGTCGTTGGCATCGATGAAGGTGGACAGGGTGTGCACTCCGACCTCGATGCCCTCCTTCGCCGCTGCGGCCACCAACTGGGCGGCCGCCGCGTCCGATCCGCCGAAGGAGCCGTTGAACTGGTAGTGCCCGTGCGACACCCACGGCCCGTTGCCGCTGATCGCGTAGATGTTCCGCACCCCGGCCTGCGCGGCGAGCTTGGCGGCCGCTGTGACGGTGCCCGTGTTGAGGTCGTGGACCCAGAAGTGGGTCTGCGAGGTGCGCTGGGCCGCCTTCTGCCACTGGCCGTCCAGGGTGGGGTACGCCTGGTCGTGCTCCTTGGCGATCTGGCTGAGCACGGTCAAGGCGAGATCCGGCGCACTGCCGAACAGGGCGATCTTCGACCCGACGATCCGGCCCTCGGGCGCGGGCAGCGGGCCGAGCGGGATCTCGTAACCGTTGGTGCGCTGCCGGACCCGTGCCTTGCTGTAGTCGTAGGTGGTGGCGCGCAGGACGCTGCCCCACGTGGTCTTCGCGGCGACGTTGCTCGCCAGCCACTCGTCCTTCACACCGGTCTGCAGGCCGTACGGATTCCATACGAGGTCAGGACCGAACCCGTACGCCAGATGCTCGTTCGGCCACCCGCCCACCGTCTTGTCGTTCAGCGGCCGGACCCCCATGACGAAATCGGAGTTGGCGACCACACCGACCGTCTCGCCGATGGTGTCGTCGAGCATCGTCGGCAGCGGACCCCACAGCAGCGTCTGCACATCCACACCCGAGGCGGCCGTCAGGCCGACGACTTCAAGTGTGGAATGCGTGGGAAACCCGACGGCCTCTACCTGGATCGTCACGCTCTCGCCGACGAACTCCAGGACCTGCCGGTGGTGCGCCCGGTCACGCGACACGACCCGCACCTTCGCGGGAACCACGTGCTTGCCGTCGGCCACCACGCTGACCAGCGGCACAGGGGTGTCCTTGGCCAGGTGGTCGGTGCCGTCACGCAGGTCCACCAGGCTGTCCACGTACCCGGAGCCGCTGATGCCCACCGACAGGAAGCCCGCCCCGATCCGCAGCGACGAGGACGTCTTGGTCCTGGCCGTTCGCGCGGCATGCGCGGGTCCGGCGGCCATGGCCACGGCCGTGGCCGAACTCAAGCCGCTGGCAACCAGAAAGCGACGCCTGTCCACATGTCCTCCTAGGTGAAGTGACTCTCGATGACGCGCGGGATCGCTGATCAACTGCCCGCGAACAGCTCATAGGGGCGCAAGGCCGGCAAACGTCGAGCGACGAACGAAGTCACCTGGATAGTTCGTATTCTTCAACGAAGATGGTTCGCGCTGTTCCGAGGAGCGGGATCGGCGGACGGCCGTGAGCCGGAGAGCCCATAGGCCTGCCCGTGCAGGGAAGTGCGCTTGCTTCTCCTGTGTAACTACCGCAGCACAAGTGCGGTCTAGCGTGCACGGCACGGAAGTGGCCGTCAAGGCTTAGTTCGGATCTATTCCCGATGGCGCAGGTGCTCCGCAGGGCGGTCCGAGCACCCCTGTACGGGCGGCCAGGGAGGTATCTTGGGGGCCCAGCACTTGGTATTTCGTGACGGCATGCATCGGATACATGGAGCAACATGACTGGATCATCCCGGCCCGCGTCCGCGGCATCGGAGACGGAGACTGAGGCGGCTCCCTACCGCCCCGGCTACGAGGTCGCAGCGGAGCGCATCCTGGAGTACGTCGCCCGGCAGGGGATGGGGCCCGGCGACCGGCTGCCGACGGAGAAGGATCTGGCGGCCGAAGTGGACATGAGCAGGACGGTGGTGCGAGAGGGCGTCAAGATCCTCTCGGCCCTCGGGAGGCTCTCGGTGGAAAAGGGGCGCGGCATCTTCGTGGCGCATCCCAGGAACGACCTGTGGTCCGACACGTTCTCCCGGTTCCTGCCGACCGACCCGAGCCGCGTCGGTGAACTGTTCGAGTTCCGGCGCTTCACCGAGGCCGAGACCAGCGGGCTCGCGGCCGCGCGGGCCACACCGGTTCAGCTCAGGGCGATCCGCGAGGCGGCGCAGCGCTCGGCGGAGGCCGCCGAGCGCGACGACCACGAGTCGTTCGGCCGGGCCGATGCGGAGTTCCATCAGGCGATCGGCGCGGCAGCGGGGAACGCGTTCCTCTCCAGCCTGGTCGACGCGATCCAGCGGCTGCAGCGACAGGTCACCATCGTGGCCCTGGCCGACTCCGCACCGGGATCACTCGCCGGGGCCGCGGAGCAGCACCTGGCGATCCTGGAAGCGATCGGGGCCGGTGAGCAGGAACAGGCCGCCGCCCTAATGGCCCGCCATATCGACACGACGGAACTCCAGGTCCAGCGAGAGATCCGCAATCGCATTTTCGCCGCTCCCGCCGGCCGGGACGGGGCGTGACCGCGGACGACAGCCTCGATCAGTAGCGCCCCGCCGCCCCGCCCCGCCGCCCACACCGGAAACGACCGGGCGACGGGGCGGTCGAAGCGTGCCGGGGTCGTGAACCGCGCCACCGACGCGTCTCGCTCCCGCGAAGCGAATCCGTAGGGGCCGACGAAACTCTACCGACATGTATCAGATCTATTGCCTCCCTGGTTCAGGCAATAACTCCGTCTCATCTCTTGACATGCCGTCGCGCGCGGACTTCCATACCCCAAGGTGCCCTGACGGGCGAACGCTGAGGGGAAGCGGTCGCCCCCGAGAGCAGCAGGACTCTGGGAAGAGTCTGAACCATGTGACGGATTCGGTGGACGGTCGGCAGCGGGATTCCCTCTCTCGTCTCGGTACGAACAAGACAGCGACTCGGTACCGCCCCCGGACAACGACGGGTAGGGGAAGTTGGACATGATGCGCAATCCGATACTCACGAGAACCGCCGCCCTCGCAGGTGCTCTCCTCCTGGCCGGGTGCACGGCCGGCAGTTCCGGTACGAGTGCGTCCAAGGGCGACGGCGACAAGGTCACCCTGACCTTCCTCACCTTCGAAACGCCCAACCTGGACGCCAAGTACTGGGACGCCGCGATTGCCCGCGCCTCGGCGAAGGTGCCCGGGGTGACGATCAAGAAGCTCGTGTCGCCCAGCGCCGACCGCACCGGGTACGCGAAGCAGCTCGACAGCACGGGTCAGTTCCCGGACGTCATGATCGGCCTGAACCCCGCCGGATTCGCCGAGGCGGGCAAGCTGTCACCGTGGACGGACAAGGAACTCGCGACGTACGAGAACCCCCGCGCCAACACCTATGACGGCAAGGTCTACCAGCTGCCCTACGCCGCCCAGACGACGCTCGTTTACTACAACAAGAAGGACTTCGCGGCCGCCGGCATCGACGCACCGCCCCACACGTACCGTGAACTGCTCGACGACAGCGCCAAGTTGAAGAAGAAGGGCATCAACCCCTTCGTGGTCGGCGGTGGCGGCAAGGATTCCTGGGCCGACATGTTCCCGCTGATCTGCACGGTGGCCACCGACGTCTACAAGAAGACGCCGGACTGGCTGTCCCAACGCGCCAAGGGCAAGGTCAAGTTCACCGACCCGGCGTTCGTCGCCGCCGTCCAGAAGGTCCCCGACCTCGCGGACAAGGGATACATCGACCGCGCCGGCCTTTCCCGCTCCTACGCGGACACCGAACAGGCCTTCCGTGACGGAAAGGGCGCGATGTATCCGATGGGCAGCTGGTTCTCCGCCTCGGCCGACGCGAAGAAGCCGGACTTCGGCACGGGCGTCTTCGCGTGGCCCACGGACCAAGGGGCCCCGGCACTCCCGGGCGTCCTCGGCGGCGGGATGACGGTGAGCTCCAAGGCGTCCGACGTTCCCCTGGCCAAGAAGTGGGCCAAGGCCTTCATGGAGGACCAGAAGAACCTCGACGCCGCCGTCAAGGCCGACGGGCTCATCATCGACATCAAGGGCTACAGCCCGCCCAGCACCATGGGTCCCGTCTACAAGAAGACCGTGGCGGCGTATCGGCAGGCCCAGAAGGACGACGGGATCGTCAACTCGTTCTCCCAGGAGACCGGTGACGGTTCCCTGCCGCCCGGCCTGGCCGACAAGGCCGCGGCCGGCGTCCAGAATCTCCTCGGCGGCCGCATGACAGCCCGTCAGTTCGGTGCCTACATGGACGAGCAGTGGGACAAGGCCACCCGATAATGCGCATACGTACCCTGACTCGACCGGAGGGTTCCGCTGCCGCGCCCGAGGCGCAGGACACGGCAGCGGTCCGATCACAGGACACCCCCGCGCGGCAGCCGTCGCGACCGTCCCGGCGCTTCCGGCCGAACGGCGGACCGGGCCGCTTCGCTCTCTTCGCGGCTCCCGGACTGCTCGCCTACCTGGCCCTCGTCCTGGTGCCGATCGGCATGACCGCCGGCTACAGCCTCACCAACAAGAACCCCTTCAACCCGCCGACCCGGTGGGTGGGCCTGTCCAACCTCACAAGCCTGTTCTCCGACGACGATTTCCTCAAAGCACTGCAGAACACCGTCGTCATCACCGTGATCGTGACGCTGGTGACCAACGCCGGCGGCCTGGCGATCGCCCTGCTGCTCGACCGGCGCGGCTGGCTGTACAACGCTCTGCGCAGCGTGTTCTTCGTACCGGTCGTGCTGAGCGCCGTAGTGGTCAGCGTCATCTGGCAGGCGATCCTCGTCGACGACGGCCTGCTCAACTCCATGCTGCGACAGCTGGGGGTGAGCCATCCGCCGGGCTGGCTCTCCGACCCGAGCCTCGCTCTCTACACGGTCTCGTGGGTCATCGCCTGGCAGGGGCTCGGCTTCTGCGTGGTGATCTACCTGGCCGGACTGCAGGGCATCCCGCAGGAGTTGCACGAAGCGGCGGCCATCGACGGCTGCGGACCACTGATGCGGTTCCGCCACGTCACCTGGCCGATGCTGGCACCCGCCGTCACCATCAACACGGTCATGTCACTGATCGGCGGATTCAAGGCCTACGACCAGATCCAGGTGCTCACCAACGGCGGCCCCGGCCCCGGCACCACATCCACCCTCGCCTTCCAGGTGATCCAGACCGCGTTCAACGGCAACCACGTCGGCTACGCCTCCGCGATGGCCGTGGCGATGCTGATCCTGGTCGCGACCGTCTCCGTGATCGCGCTCGGGTGGCTGCAGAAACGCGAGGTGTCCGCATGAGCACGAACACGAAGATGAACCCGGACCTGAACGCGAGCATGAACAGGGGTGGAACAAGGGCGTGGATACGTCCGGTCGTCGCGCTCCTCGCCGGCCTGCTGTTCTTCCTGCCGATCTACCTCGTGCTGGTCAACGTGTTCAAGGACGGTTCGGCGATCGTGTCGAACCCGGTCGGCCTCCCGGTCCCACCGACCCTGGACAATATCCAGAGCGTGCTGTCGCGCCCGGACCACCTCTTCTGGTACGGGCTGGTCAACAGCACGGAGGTCACCGTGATCTCCATCCTCGTCATCACCGCGATCTCCGCCATGCTCGGCCACTACCTGGCCCGGTCGACCGGCTTCCTGTCCAAGGTCATCATGGTCGTCCTGCTCTGCGGTCTCATGGTGCCACCCGCGGTGATCCTCACCCCGATCACCGAAGTCCTGCGCACGCTTGGGCTGATGAGCAGCGTGCCCGGACTGGTCCTGGCGTACGTCGGCTACTACATGCCGTTCGGGGTGTTCGTCTTCGCGGGCTTTGCCAAGACGATCCCCCGAGAGCTCGAAGAAGCCGCGGCGATCGACGGCGCCGGAGCGTTCCGCGCCTTCTGGCAGGTGGTCTTCCCGCTGATGCGGCCGGCCTCGGCCAGCGTGGTGATCTTCCTCGGCGTCTGGATCTGGAACGACTTCCTCAACCCGCTGATCGTCCTGGGCCCGGCGGCAGGCACCACGGTGACCGTCGGCATCTACCGTGCCATCGGCGAACACCAGGCGGACTTCGGCTCGGTCTTCGCCTTCATGTTCCTGGCGACACTGCCCATCCTCGTCTTCTACCTGGCCTTCCAGAAGCAGTTCGTCAAGGGCCTCACAGGAGGAGCGACGAAGGGTTGATATCGGCCGGTACGGCTGGGCATGTGACGGGGGGCGGGGACCGACGCAAGCCCCGCCCCCCGTCACATGTCGCGGACTTCGGACACTCGCGCCCCTTCACGCCCGTTCATGTCCTTTCACGTCCCTTCAGCGAGAGGCACTCCTCACCCCATGCACCCCACAGCACCCGTGCACACCGCCACCGCCGTCGACGCACTGTCACTGGGTGCCGCCGCCCCGGGGAACCTGTTCCACGCGGTCAGCGACGAGGACGCGGCCGCCACCGTGGAGGCCGCCTGGAACTGCGGCATCCGTGCGTTCGACACCGCTCCGCACTACGGACTCGGCCTGTCCGAGCGCCGGCTGGGGGAGGCACTGCGCACTCGGCCACGTGCGCAGTTCACGCTGTCCACCAAGGTCGGCCGCCTGCTGCGCGCACGCGCCGGGCTGCCCGGCGACGACCTGGCCAACGGCTTCGCCGTCCCGGCCACCCACGAACGGGTGTGGGACTTCAGCGCCCGCGGTGTACGCACCAGCGTCGAGGAGAGCCTCGCCCGGCTCGGCCTCGATCGCGTGGACACCGTCTACCTGCACGACCCGGACAGCCACGAGCGCGAGGCCTTCGACTGCGCCTACCCCGAGCTGGAACGGATGCGTGCGGAGGGCATGGTCGGCGCGATCGGCGTCGGCATGAATCAGACCGCGATGCCGACACGCTTCGTCCATGACACCGACATCGACGTGGTCCTGCTGGCCGGCCGCTACTCCCTGCTCGACCAGAGCGCTCTGGCCGCACTGCTGCCGCTGGCGGCGCAACGCGGAGTGCCCGTGCTGGTCGGCGGGGTGTTCAACTCGGGCCTCCTCGCCGATCCCCAGCCGGGCGCGACCTTCGAATACGCACCGGCCCCGGCACACCTGCTGGACCGGGCGCTGGCTCTGCGCACGCTGTGCGAGACCTTCGGGGTTCCGCTGCGGGCAGCCGCCCTGCAATTCCCGCTGGGGCACCCGGCGGTCGCCGGTGTGCTGCTCGGGGCACGCAGCACCGCCGAGGTGACGGACGCCACCGCGATGATCAGCCACCCCGTCCCCGAGGAGATGTGGCTCGCCCTGCGTGCCCAGGCTCTGCTGCCGCCGGGCGTGCCGGTGCCTGTCCAGCGTCAGGACGGCATACGTCCCTGATCGCGGACGGCGGTGTGCGACCGGGTCCCCGGAGCACAGACTCCCCGCGTTGAACCGAAATTGATCGAAGTTCCCTTCAGTGGAACGCACACACGAGGATGGTTACAGAATGCTTGACAGGAGAAACTGTCTTTCTCTGTTGGCGGCCGCTGGAGTCGGAGCGAAGGTCGCTCTCGAACCCACGATCTCACGAGCCCAACCGCTCGACGCAGGGGTTGCCGGAGCCGATGGCCAGGCTGCGGAACTCAGCCGTTCTCTGCGCAAATTGCACGGCTCCCTCCGGGTGTCGATTCGGGAATATGACGGCACGACGCTGCGCCGGGCCCAGGAATTCGACGGCGACCTACTGACAGACGGACCGCGACAGTGGCAGCTGAAGTGGGATGCACGACGGGTGCCCGATCATCACGGATGGGAGGTCACCCTGACCTGCACCCTGGAGAAGGGGGCGGCGGAACAGACCGCAATCTCCGTTGATTTCCCATTCGAGAGCTGGGAGACCGCCAACTATGTGATGATTCCCGGAATCATCTACAACGGCAATCGCTATCGCACCATCGGCAACGGATACAATCCGGACTATCCGGCCGACATGTACTACAACCCACAGACGCCGCTGACGATATCGAACAACCCGCGACTGGCCTCCGATGCCGCCTCGCCCTCACGGATCGAGCTGGCGACGTGCAATACTGCCGCCCCGGCGATGAGCTTCTTCTCACCCAAGTTCGGAAAGGGCTGGATCGTCCTCACCGAGCAAGGAACCCGCCTGGGCAACAGTGGGCTCTCGGTTGAGGAGAGTGCGAGCAGGGAAAGCTGTGAATTCCGCATCTCGGCACCGGTCATGCGCCGGCAGGCGGCCGGTTTCGGCGACTTTCGGCCGAGCGGTGACAGTGCGTCGAACTGGGCCCCCGGTGACGCGGTTTCGATTCGCTTCCAGGTTTTCACCTTCGATGCCGACGGAATTCCGGCAGTCCTGCAAAAATTCATGGATGTGCGAAAGTCGCTCACCGGCCCCACCGCGCCTCGCAACCTGCTTCCGATGAGTAAGCTGGCGGAGCTCGGCACCAACATCTGCCGAGGCAATTTCACAGAGACCAAGGCGGGCCGCTACTACCTTCCAGAAAACTCCAGGCACTTTCAACTGGGTTGGGTGAGCGGAATGATCAACACCTACCCCATGTTGGCTCTGAATGACCCGACGGAACGGGGCAGGGTCTCCGATGAGCTTGACTTCATCTGTTCCCGCATGAAGGGGCAGAGCGGATTTTTCTACGGCTTCATCAGCGAAGATGGTGAGATCCGCTCAGAGAAGGCCCACCCCGACTTTCCGGCGGTGCAGGCGATGGTACGCAAGAACGGAGACGTGCTCTTCTGGCTGATCAAGCATGTGATGCTCCTGAAGGCGCAAGGGCACGGCGACACCATCAAGGAATCCTGGGAACTGGCCGCAGGCGGTCTGGCCGAAGCATTCACCCGGACCTGGCGAAAGCACGGAGAATTCGGTCAGTACATCGTCCCCGAAACAGGCGACATCGCCGTGTACAACTCGACGGCCGGCGCCATCGCTCCGGCCGGGCTCGCCCTGGCGGCTGAATACTTCCACCGTCCGGACTGGTTGGCCGCGGCCGAGGAAGCAGCCGAATTCTACTATGAGCGCGACATCAAGTCCCGTGGATTCACCAGCGGAGCATGCGCGGATATTTCACAGGATGCGGACTCCGAAACAGCGTTTGGCCTCCTGGAGTCATTCATGGCGCTGTACCAGTACACCGGAAAGAAGAGATGGATGAATCGCGCGAAGGTCCAGGCCGCTCTGTGCTCGTCCTGGACTCTTGCGTACGATCCGCTGTTTCCGGCAGGCAGTGATATCGCGCGGCTGGAGGGAAGGATGGCCGGCGCCGTTTGGGCAAGCAGCCAGAACAAACATGCCGCGCCCGGTGTCTGTACGTCCTCCGCCGACCACCTGTTCAAGCTGTATCGAGCTACTGGGGACAAGAAGTACGCCGAACTCATCAGCGATATCCAGCATGCCCACGCCGAGGCCGTCAACATGCCAGGACACATAACCACCGACTACCTCATCGGTTCGAGCATGGAGCGGATCCAGCCCAGCGATGCCGAGGGCAAGGATGCCGTCGGTGATTTCATCAGGACGAGAAACTCCTGGACCGAGACCAATGGTGTCTTGATGGCACTCGAACTTCCCGGAATCTACGTCCGGCCCGGGGAAGGAATTCTCATTCCCTTTGATCATGTCGAGGCCGAGCATGTCAGTGAGAGCCGTCAGGCAGCCGTAGTCCGCTTGACCAACAACACGGCCTACGCGGCATGGGTGTCGGTACTGGCGGAAACGGCCCGCCAAGCGGCCCGCCCCCTTGGGTACACGGCGTTCCTCGACTGGCCGCAGGTCGAAGTCCCGGCGGGTGGGTCGGTCACCGTGCGGATCACGAGGAAAGGCAAGGTCGCACGTCAAGCCTGATCCGACTGAGCCTGTCCCCGTCTACGGTCTGTGACCCGCGGCAGGCAAGCGGTGGAGGGGCGGACGCAGCTGCGTCCGCCCCTCCACCGCTTGCCCCTGATGTCACTTGAGATGGAAGACCTCTTCGGCGGGTGCCCACCACTCGCCGTCGCCGACACTGTCCAGTGGCTGCTGGCAGGGGTCGGTACGGGCCCACCAGTCCCGGGTGACCGGGCACTCGGCGATGAGTGCGGTGTCGGCCGCGTAGTCCTCGCCGGTGTACTCGAGGTAGCTGAAGAGCAGCCCGTCACGCAGGAAGATCGAGTAGTTGCCGATGTGGGCGCGCTTGAGGGTCGCGAGGACCTCGGGCCAGGCCGCCGCGTGCAAGGCGCGGTATTCCGCCTCGAGTTCCCCACGCAGGCGTATTACCGAGGCGTAGCGTTGCACGGGCATGGTGTGACTCCTTATCCACGAAGCGCTGAGGCGTTGAGACGTTGAAACCTGAGACATCGTCAAGGATGTTCCGGGGCCGCCCTGTTGGCTCGATCAGAAGTCGTCACCAGCCCGGTTGATCGAAGCCGATGCCGGGCGCCGACGGCGCCCGCACCAGCCCGTCGGCACCGACCGCCGGCTCGCGCTGTACGGGGTTGGTGTAGACGAGGGACTCGTAGTAGGTGGTGTTGGGGATCGCCATGCACAGGTGGGCGTTGACCACTCCGCTGCCGTGCACCTCGGCTCGCAGGTTGTAGCTCTCGGCCAGGTGCGCGATGCGCAGGGCTCCGGTGATCCCGCCTTTGAGCTGCGCGCTGGTGCGGACCCGGCTCGCCGCGCCCGCCATGATGAAGTCACCAGCGTTGAAATGCGCGCCGTCGGAGGTCTCCGCGACCAGCAGCGGAATGCCGACCTGTTCGGCCAGCCACCGGTGGGCGGTCACGCTGAACTCGCGCATCGGCTCCTCGTACCACAGGTAGTCCGCCTCGGACAGTGCGCGGCCGAGGTACACCGAGTCCGCGAGGTCGAACCCGGCCGAGCCGTCGTACATGAGCGGGACGTCGTCACCGACGTGGGCCCGCAGCTTCTGGCACAGGTCCGCGTCGGCTCGCGGGTCTCCCCACGCGTGCAGCTTGATGGCGGAGTAGCCGAGCTCCAGACACTGGTCGGCCACATCGAGGTACTCCTCGACGCTGCCGAAGGTGACCGTGCTCGCGTAGGCGGGGATGGCCTCGCGGTAGGGGCCGAGCAGCCGGTGGACCGGCTGCCCGGCCGCGAGGCCGGCCAGGTCCCACAGCGCTACGTCGACCAGGCCGAGCGCGTAGATGGGGAGCTCCTCTATGCGGTCCAGCTCCCACAGGCGGTGCCACAGCAGCTCGCGCATCAGCGGGTCGCGGCCGAGCAGGTCCTCACGTATACGGCGGTTCACCAGATCGGCGACGATCAGCCCACGTCTCGTGTGCGCCTCGCCCACCAGGCCTTCGTCCGTGTGGACCCGCAGGATCCCGCCCACGACCGCCGGCTCCGATCCGGGCAGCCCTGCCCGCCACCGGAAGGGCGGCTGAGCGGGCAGATCGACCAGTTCCACAGTCACGTCGGTGATTCGCATGGGTGTCCTTCATGGGTGGTGGTGTGGGGTTCAGGCGTTGGGGTGGCCCGGGGCGATGCGGTGCCGGATCTCTCGCTGGAACTGGTGGGTGGTCCGGTCGATGTGGTGGGCCATGAGGGTGTGCGCGTGCGTGGGTTCGCCGGTGGCGACGGCGTGGGCGATGGCTTCGTGCTGGGCGGCGGCGTCGCGCAGGGAGCCGCCCGCGAGGCCGGCCAGTCCTATGGCGGTGACCTGGTGTTGCAGGCGACGCAGAGTGTCGATGGTGGCGGCGAAGAAGGCGTTGTTGGTGGCTGTGGCGATGGCGGTGTGGAAGGTGTCGTCGGCGTGGCTGAAGGCGTCGATGTCGTCTTGCCGGGCGGCCCGGGTGGACTGGTGGGCGGCCGCGCGGACGGCTTTGACCTGGGCGGGGGTGGCGCGTTCGGCGGCCAGGCGGGCGGTGGTGGTTTCCAAGTGGCGCCGGAATTCGAAGAGTTCGTCGACCTGACGCAGATCGGCGGGCAGGAAATGGGTCAGGGAGTGCTGCCAGGAGGACTGGTCGGGCTGGGCGACGTAGATGCCGCGGCCCTTGTGTACGGACAGCCGGCCCAGCGCGGAAAGGATCTTCACCGCCTCGCGGACCACGGTCCGGCTCATCCCCACCCGGTCGGCCAGGTCCTGCTCGGTGGGCAGCCGGGCGCCGGGCCCCAGGCCGGCCAGGACGAGGTACTCGAGGATGCGTTCGGCCGCGACCTCGTAGCCGGGACGGTAACCGGGACGGTAACCGGCCCCGTCGCCCGGGGGTTGTGGCGCGGGTGCGGTGCTGCGGGCTGCGCGGGTCAACGGCGCTCCCCTTTCACGTCGATCCACTTCTCCGTCGATCCATGTCACGGCGGTCCGGACAGTACGGCGGTCCACGTCGGGCGTGAGCTCGCCGAGCGACGCAGAGACGCGCCATTTGCGATATGTTTCTGATACATCAGCCAATCCGGGGTCAGTGAATCACATTCAAACTCTTGACGCCAGGATCCGGTGAGCTCAGACTCGTTCCGTCCCGCACCGGCCGCCTCACCCCACCTCTCACCGGGGCAGCATCCTTCTCCGCCCGGCCGCAGCGCCCCCGAGAGCGCGGCCGCCCTGGCGGTCGGCACCATCCCGACCCCCTCAGAATCAAGACAATCTCACCATGCAACCGGACATGTTCCAGATCTATCGTCCGGTCATCCTCGCCCTGCTGGGGTCGAAACCTTCTGAAAGGGCAAGCACCTTGGACGACATCAGGCTCGGCGTCATCGGCCTGGGTAATCGCAGCGACCTGGCCGATCTGGCCCACCAGCCCGGATCGGGCTCACTGGTGGCCGCCGCCTGCGACCGCGACCGACAGTTGCTGACGCGCGCCGAACAGCGATTCGGCACCCAGGTGCGGACCGCCGCGGATCACCATGAGCTGCTCGACGCGGGACTCGACGGCGTGCTGGTGCTGACTCCGGACCACACGCACGAGGGGATCGGCCTGGACTTCCTTCAGGCTGGTGTACCAGTGTTCCTGGACAAACCGATGGCAATCACCACCGAGGGGTGTGACCGGCTGCTCGCGGCAGCTCACCGGCATCGGACCCCGCTGTACGTGGGCCACAATATGCGCCACATGCCGGTCGTGGTGGCCATGCGTGAACTGATCGTCAAGGGGGCGATCGGCGAGGTCAAGGTCATCTGGTGCCGCCATTTCGTCGGCCACGGCGGGGACTTCTACTTCAAGGACTGGCACGCGGACCGACGCCTCACCACCGGCCTGCTGCTGCAGAAGGGCGCGCACGACATTGATGTCATCCATTGGCTGGCCGGCGGCTACACCCGGCGGGTGAACGCCATGGGCGGGCTGACGGTCTACGGGGACATCGACTCACACCGCGACCGCAGCGGGGAGCGGATGACCGAGTGGCTGTCGACGGAGAACTGGCCGCCACTCAGCCAGACCGGTCTCCACCCGGTGGTGGACGTGGAGGACCTGAGCATGATGCAGATGCAGCTGGACAACGGAGTTTTCGCGAGCTACCAGCAGTGCCACTACACCCCCGACTACTGGCGCAACTACACGGTGATCGGCACCGAGGGGCGCCTGGAGAACTTCGGCGACTCGGAGGGAGCGGAGGTCCACGTGTGGAACCGCCGCTCCGACGGCCGCGCCGAGGCCGATCTGGTGGTGCCCGTGCACACACCGACCGGCACGCACGGGGGCGCCGATCCCGTGCTGATGGCGGAATTCCTGCGGTTCGTGCGGGACGGCGGAGCCACCGTCACCTCGCCCGTTGCGGCCCGCGAAGCGGTGGCGGCCGGCTACGCGGCCACCATGTCGTTGCGGGACGGCGGCCGGGCCGTCGAGGTCGCGGCCCCGGACCGGGACCTGGCCGCGTACTTCGGGCACGGCCAGAGCTGATTCGGGCAGGCGGAAGCCGGCGGGATCCCGTCGGCCCTCCGGGACTCGCTTCAGGTGGCTCCGGTCCGGAAGGAATACGGACCGGAGCCACTTGGCAGTCCGGAGGTCAGTCGGTCGGGCCCAGATCCGGGGCGTCGCAGAGCTCGATCCGCTCGCCCGGCCGGTGCAGTTCCAGGATCACGAGTTCATTTCGGCCGGCCCGCCACACCGGGGCAGGGGCGTACAGGGTGCGCTGGGGTCCGCGGTCCCAGTAACGGCCGAGGGCGAAGCCGTTCAGCCACGCCTGGCCCTTGGTCCAGCCCGGCAGGGCCAGGAAACCGTCGGCCGGTTCCGGTACCTCCAGCGTCGCACGGTGAAAGGCCGGGCCCTCGACCTGTTCGGCGGCCCCGAACCGCAGGCCTGCCAGATCGGTCAGCGGGAGGGGGCGGATCTCCCAGTCGAACTGGTACTGGCCGTCGATGCGGACGCCGCCGCTGATGCCCTTGCGATCCTCCAGCAAGGGGCCGTAGTTGATCCGTCCCATGTTCTCCACCAGCAGGTCGAGTTCGGCACCGGTGTCGGGGACGTTGATCGGCAGCGCGTCGAGCGACCCTGTCCGCTCCAGGACGCCCAGCGGCACTCCGTCGAGGAACACCTGAGCCCGGTCCGCGAGGCCGTGCACGCGCAGGGTCGAGTCGGGGAAGGAGCCACGGAGCCACGTGCGGTAGTGGATCAGCCCCAGTGACTGGCCCAGCACCTCCATCGGTTCCGGTGAGAGCCGCTGCCGAGGAGTGGAGAGCACGTCGAGGCAGTCCGCCAGCGCCACCGCACCGTTCGGCCGTACCGTCTGCGGGGCGAGCCGGTCCGGTGTCGCGGGTATCGCGTACGGGATCGGGCCACGGTGCCGCTCGATCACCGCGCGGAACGCGTGGAACTTCTCGGTCAGCTCTCCGGCCTCACCGACCGGAGCGTCATAGTCGTAACTGGTGCAGGTGGGCTGGTAGTCGGTCTCGTTGTGGTTGGCTCCGTTCCACCATCCGAAGTTCGTGCCGCCGTGGCCCATGTAGAGGTTGACCGAAGCGCCCTGAGCCAGCATCCGGTCCAGCTCCCCGGCGGCCTCGTCCGCGTTCCGTACGTGGTGGTGCTCGCCCCAGTGGTCGAACCAGCCGTGCCAGTACTCGGAGCACATCAGCGGGCCGGTCGGCTGGTAGCGGCGCAAGGTCGCCAGTGACTCCTCGGGCTGTGAGCCGAAGGTCGCGGTCGCCAGGGTGCCGGGCAGCATGCCCCCGCGCAGTACGCCGTCAGTGGCTCCGTCGGCGGTGAACAGCGGGCAGTCCACGCCGCGTCGGATCAGACCTTGCCGCAGATGGTCGAGGTAGGGGGTGTCATGGCCGTAACTGCCGTACTCGTTCTCGATCTGGACGGCGATCACCGGCCCGCCCCGGCCGGCGAGCAGGGGGCGCAGGACTGGGATCAGCTGGTCGAACCAGGCGTCCACGGCGGCCAGATAGCGGTCGTCGGTGCGGCGCAGCCGCAGCCCGGGGTCGGCCAGCAGCCATGCGGGGAGGCCGCCGAACTCCCACTCGGCGCAGATGTAGGGGCCGGGTCGCACGATCACGTCCAGGTCGAGCCGGGCGGCGGTGCGCAGGAAGCGGGCGACATCTGCCTGTCCGGAGAAGTCGGTCTGCCCGGGAGCCGGCTGGTGCAGATTCCAGGCGATGTAGGTCTCGACGGTGTTGACGCCCATGGCGCGCAGCCGCAGCAGCCGGTCCTCCCACAGTTCGGGGTGGACACGGAAGTAGTGGATGGCGGCGGAGACGATCTGGTGGGGGCGTCCGGCGCGCAGGAAGCCGCGCACGGTCACGGTCAGTTCGGCGGTGGAACGGGGAGGTGTCACAGCTGTTCCCAGGGGGTCGGGGGTGTGGATCGAGGAGGCCTCGTCGGGGGATCCGCTCTGCGCAATCCCCGGAAGAAGGCGGAAAGGGGTCCGGCCGACGTGCGCGAAGTGGTGCCGGCCGTACAGCGGGAAGCCGCTCAGCGTCGTGCCGCCGCCCGCTGGACGGTGGCCGGGGCCCGAGAGGCATGCGGGGCGAGGCCGGCGGCGTGCTGATGCGCCGCCGGTGAGGATGTGACGAGGGCACCGAGGTGAGACCTTTCTTCTCGTCCTTCACCCGGCTTCCTCCGGGTCCCGCACGTGCCGGGTCGGTGTCAGCGGGAGTCTCCGAGCGGCGCGGTACGGTCGCCCGGCCGCCCGCGCTCCCCGGCCAGGTAGGCCGCGCCGAGCAGCGGGGCCTCGTCCGGCCGGTGCGCCGGGGTGATGACGACGCGTCGGTTGCGGACCGGATCGGCCTCGGCGAGCCCTGAGCGCAGCGGTTCGGCCAGGAGATCCCAGGCCCCCGCGATGGCGCCCCCGACCACCAGAACCGTCGGTTCGAAGGCGGCGAGCAGTGGCCCGAGCACCCTTCCCAGGGCACGGAACGACTCGGTGAACACCTCCGCCGCGGCCCGGTCCCCCTGCCGCGCCCGCCGGGCGATCTCCCGGACGTCGGGCGGCGCCGCGCCGGTCGCCCGTGCGTAGGCCCGCCGCAGGGCACACCGGGACACCGTCTCCTCCAGGGGTCCGCCCGCGTACCGCAGGTTGTGGACCCAGCCTTCGGGAGGGATCCCGGGGCCGTGCCGCAGTATCCGGCCGTCGCGCAGGAAGCAGGAACCCACACCGGTCCCGAGCGTGATACCGGCGACGGTGCGGTGCCCGCGCGCCGCCCCGGCCCACCACTCGCCGAGCACGAACGCGTCCGCGTCGTTGCAGAAGCTGAGCGCGGTGGCGCCGGGCAGTGATGCTGTCAGGGCGGCCCGCAGATCGACCCCCCGCAGGGCTTCGAACTTGCCGACCCCTTCGAACCGCCCGATCCCATGCTCGTAGTCGAACGGACCGGGCAGTGCCACGGCCCATGGGCCCGCGCCGAGGCCGGACAGCCGGTCGGCGCAACGGACGAGGGCCGACAGGATCTCCTCGGCACTGCCGTTACTGTCCACCGCCTCACGGAACGAGCGGCCGGACCGGAGGCTGCGGGCGCGGATGTCGACACCGGCCGCGGTCACATGGGTGCCGCCGACCTCGAGGACCGAGATGGTGGCCTCGTCGGCGGGGCTCACCGCACCAGCGCCTTCACATAGCGCACCGGTCCCCCGCCGAGGGCCCACACCCGGTAGGCGCCGACCGCGGCGGGCACGGTCAGTGTCTCGGCGTACGCCAGCACATGGCGGTGGCCGCCACTGGTCTCCAGGAGGATTCCGTCGCCCTCCACGACGTTGAGGACGTGGAAGCGGTGGTCCGTGTCGTCGTCCGCGACGGTGTCCGGCGCCAGTGCGATCCGCCGGACCTCGAAGAACATCTCCGGGAGGCGGCCGATGACGTCCTCGTGCCAGCCGTCGCCCGAGCGCAGGGTGCGCGGCGTGGGGACCAGGTCCCTGGCCACGGCTTCCCCCGACCGGTCCGGGTCCAGGTTTTCGAACGCGTGGCCGACGTGGACCGGCCGCTGCCTGCCTTCGCTGTCCTTGCGCAGCCAGTCGTAGAGGCGAAGGCTGTACAGGTACGGCGTCGCGCTGATCTCGAGTACGACATTGCCCTCGCCGCTGCCGTGCGGGGTGCCGCCCGGGATGAGGAAGATCTGGTGCGGATCGGCCGGGAAGGTCTGGACGTACTGTT
Source organism: Streptomyces sp. NPDC048473 (assembly GCF_043200155.1). Taxonomy (NCBI): domain Bacteria; kingdom Bacillati; phylum Actinomycetota; class Actinomycetes; order Kitasatosporales; family Streptomycetaceae; genus Streptomyces; species Streptomyces sp. NPDC048473. The sequence continues at coordinate 60,729 of NZ_JBICXE010000009.1, read as the reverse complement.
CGATGTCGAACGGCACGCCGTCGTGGAACGCCCGGTCCGCCTCGTGTCGGAAGGCCGCGAGGTCGGCGTCCTGGCGCAGCCCCAGGAACACCTGCCGGCCGGGCCCGCCGAGCATCATGTAGTAGGTCTCGTGCTGGGTGTACGGCCATCCGAATACGCGGCGCATGTAGTCCGACTGCGGGTGGCAGTGGACGGAGAGGTTGCCACCGCCGACGGTGTCGAGGTAGTCGAAGCGGATCGGGAACGAGGTGCCGAACCTCGCGTGTACGTCGTCGCCGAGGATCGCCTCGGGGTGCGAGGCGACCAGTGCCTGCAGGGGCACCTCGACCCGCGGACCGTCCGGCGTACCCACCAGAATCCCGCTCTCGGGAGCGATGAGCTCATAGCCCAGCGCGGTGTTGGCCCCCTCCTGGTTGAAGCCGAGCTGCTCCTGGGCCCAATGTCCGCCCCAGGAAGTGGTGTTGAAGGTGGGGCGGGTACGGAAGGGCCGCCTGGCCAGATCTGCGAGGGCTGCGCGCAGGGCGGCGCCCTCCAGCCAGGACGGGGCCTGCGCGTCCTGGGTGTCCAGCCACAGGTCGACGCCGGATACGAGGGTGTCGCGGTGCCGGTCGAGGACGGGCCAGTCGATGTAGAAGAGCCGACGGGTCGTGCCCGCCCCGGTACCGGCGGGCTGCCCCAGGTTGCGGCCGGTCCCGCCGGTGATCTGGGCCTCGGCGTACCGCTTGGGCAGGTCCGCGTACCAGAGCCGGTCGTGCGGCACCAGGGCCGCGCCCGGTCCGAAGACGACCGTTACGGTGTCGTCGGCGGCCCCGGGCTCCGGCAGCCCGGTGAAGAAGTCGGCGAGCCCGGCCCGGGACAGCGGGGCGAAGTCCGGGTCGTCCTCCAGTACCGCGGAGGCGGTCAGGGCGAGGACGTCCGGCCAGGGCGCGAAGTGCTCGCGCAGGTCGGTCTGTTTGGTCGCGACGGCACGGGCGGCCAGCGCCTCACAGATCCCGGCGGCAACCGCCTCCCAGTCCACGGCCGCCGTGCCGTCGACGGCGAGGACAAGACCCGGGGCGAGTCCGGCGACCGCCTCCCGGTACCCGGCGCCCACCTCTGCGGAGATGCTGTAACACGGTTCGGCTTCATAGCCGCGAACTTCCGACATGACGGTGTCAGCCTTTCTGTCTTTCGGTAGGGCTTGCTGATCGTGCGGCTCAGGCCGCTCCTGCGACGAGGGCCGGGAGCACCGCACTCGGCGTGATGCCGGGTCCAAGCGGCGCAGGCGCCGACCGCGCCATGATCGGGACGGTCGGAGGGCGACGGCGACCGGGTCGCCGTCGCCCTCCGGTCCGCTCAGCCTCCCCATGGCGCTCCAGCCGCCGGTCCGGTCGCGGCCTGGTGTCCGACGGTGGGATCACGGCCGACGCGGCGATGAAGGCAGGCTCGCAGCCGCTTCAATGTCCATCTGATATTTCTGAGCTACGGACCTCCACAGCTGGAATGTATCCGATCTATGGTCTTGACGTCACGGAGCACCCCACAAATACTGAGCTTCGCCTCGCGATGGATACAAGTACCGGACCTCAGCGCCTCGGGAAACTACAGCCCCACCCCTCGACCTTCGAGGGCAGCACCAGGCTCCTCACGTTCAACGTGCCCAAGAATCTGAGTAATTTCCAGTTCTTCGCAACGGGAAGGTGCACATAAATGCTTGCTAAGTTGGCCGCGCGCTCCAGAAGGCGGGTCGTACTCGGGAGTTTGTCCGCGGCCGCCCTGGTCCTGACAGCGGCGGCGTGCGGAGGGAGCGGCGACGACAAGGCCGCCGGCGGCACCGTCCACCTGGAGTTCTGGGGCTGGGCCCCTGGCTACGACAAGTCGGCCGAGCTGTTCAACGCCACCCACAAGAACATCAAGGTCACCTTCAAGAAGCTGCCGTCCGGTGGCCAGGGCGGCTACGACAAGATGCTCTCGGCGGTGAAGGCGGGCAACGCCCCCTGTCTGGCGCAGATCGGCTTCGAGTCCATACCCACGTTCCTGCTCGAGGGCGCCCTGGAGGACGTCTCCCAGGAGGCCGGTGCCGCGAAGGACAAGTTCGTTCCGTGGACGTGGAACCAGGTCACCGTCGCGGGCAGAACCTACGGCATCCCGGTCGACACGGGCCCGATGGCCATGTACTACCGCAAGGACGTCTTCAAGAAGTACGGCATCTCGGTGCCGACGACCTGGGACGAGTACACCAAGGCGGCCGAGAAGCTGCACAAGGCCGACCCCGAGGCCCACATCGTGAACCTGCGGGCGATCACCCTGTCCGGCCTGGCCTGGCAGAAGGGCGCCAAGTGGTTCGGCACCGAGGGCGACGCGTGGCACGTCGGCGTCAACGACGACCAGTCCCGTCAACTCGCCGACCACTGGCAGCAGTTGGTGGACAAGAAGCTGGTGGCCACGGACCAGGGCTACAGCCCCGCGTGGTGGAGCGGCCTGCAGTCCGGCAAGGTGGCCACGGCGATCGGCGCGGTCTGGCTGAACCCGCTGATCGCCCAGAATGCCCCCAAGGCCAAAGGCAAGTTCGCCGTCGCCCCGATGCCGCAGTGGACCGCCGGGGAGAAAAAGTTCGGCAACGACGGCGGCGGCAGCACGGCCCTGCTCAAGGGCTGTCAGCACAAGGACGAAGCAGTCGAGTTCGCCACCTGGATGAGCACCGACCCCGACAGCCTCAAGAATCTGATCACGAAGACCGGCATCTACCCGGCCGCCACCGCCGGACTTGAGCTGCCCGAAGTGAACAAGGGCGTGGACTACTACGGCGGCCAGAACATCTACAAGGTGTTCGGCGAAGCCGCCCAGCACACGGACACGAACTGGCAGTGGGGTCCCACGCAGTCGCAGTTCGGTGTCGATCTGGACGAGGCGACCGCCAACGCCTACGCCGGTTCCGGCACTCTGTTCGACGCGCTCAACAACGTACAGAAGAAGACGCTCGCGGCGATCAAGTCGAAGGGCGTGAAGGTCAGATGACCCGCGATGTGGACTCCCCGACAGTGCCGGTCGCGGACCGGACGGCGCCGTCGGGCGGGCACGGACGGGACCGGTTCGCCGGTGCCCCGGGCCGGGAGCGGCGGCCGTCGCGCGGCCGCTCCGGCAGCAGGCTCGCCGCCCGGCGCAACCGCTCCGCCGCCGTGCTGCTCGCCCCGTTCGGCGTCCTGTTCCTGGCCGTGTTCGTCATCCCGATCGGGTACGCCGTCCATCAGAGCCTGTTCCGGGTGGAGCGCTCCGGGCTCGGCTTCGGGGCGCCGCGCACCGTCTTCGCCGGCCTGGACAACTACACGCGGGTGCTCACCGACAGCACGTTTCTGAAGGGCGTGGGCAGGGTCCTGGTCTTCGGCCTCGTCCAGGTGCCGGTGATGCTGGGGCTCGCCCTGCTCCTCGCCCTGCTCCTCGACTCGCAAGTGGCACGGTTCAAGCGCTTCTTCCGCGTGGCGTACTTCCTGCCGTTCGCGATCCCCGGTGTGATCGCGGCGGTGCTGTGGGCCTTCCTCTACATGCCCGGCATCAGTCCGTTGAACGACGTCGGCAGGAGCATCGGCGTAGACGTCGACTTCCTCTCCCACAACGTGATCCTCTTCTCGATCGGCAACATCGTCACCTGGTCCTGGACCGGCTACAACATGCTGATCATCTACACCTCGCTGCAGTCGGTCCCCAAGGAGCTGTACGAGGCCGCCGAGCTGGACGGATGCTCCGGATTCCGGATCGCCTGGCACATCAAGGTGCCGCTGGTGCGCCCGGCCCTCACCCTGACCGGCGTCTTCTCCATCATCGGCACGCTGCAGCTGTTCGGCGAACCGATGGTGCTGCGCCCCATGACCGCCACGATCAGCAGCAACTACACCCCGGTGATGCTCTCCTACCAGGCTGCCTTCGGCCTCAACGACTACAACTTCGCCGCGGCTGTCGCGGTGGTCCTGGCCCTTGCCACATTCGCCCTGTCCTACGGCTTCCTGCGCCTGAGCACACGAGGATCGCGATGAGCACGCAGCCCGCACCCCGACACCGCGGGTCCGACCCCGGGCGGGCGGCGCCGCCCGCCCGCCGTCGCGGCACCTCGGCCGCCCGACTGAGCACCACCGTGCTGCTGTTCGCGATCGCGGGCTACTTCCTGCTGCCGATCTGGTGGCTGATCGTCTCGGCGACGAAATCCAACGGCGACCTGTTCGGCAGCAACGGCTTCTGGTTCGGCTCGCACTTCCACCTCGCCGACAACCTCACGAAGGTCTTCCGGCACAGCGACGGCGTCTTCGGCCGCTGGCTCCTCAACAGCCTTCTGTACTGCGGGGCCGGGGCCCTGGTGGCGACCCTGTTCGCCGCGATGGCCGGATACGCCCTGGCCAAATATCCCTTCAAAGGCCGGGAGGGTGTCTTCGCCGTGATCCTCGGCGCGGTGCTCATCCCCCCGCCGCTGCTCGCCCTCCCGCTGTATCTGCTCGCCTCGTCGACCGGCCTCGTCAACACGTACTGGTCGGTGCTGATCCCGAGCGCCGTCACCCCCTTCGGGGTCTACCTCGCCCGCGTCTACGCCGAAGCCTCCGTGCCCGACGAACTCACCGACGCCGCCCGGGTCGACGGCGCGGGAGAACTCCGGATCTTCTTCACCATCGCCCTGCGGCTGATGTCGCCCGCGCTGGTCACCATCTGCCTGTTCCAGTTCGTGGGGATCTGGAACAACTTCTTCCTGCCACTGATGATGCTCGCCGACGACTCACGCTGGCCGCTCACCCTGGGGCTCTACTTCTGGAACAGCCAGCTTCGGGACCAGCCCTGGTACGACATCGTCGTCACGGGCTCCCTGGTGTCGGTGGTCCCCCTCTGTATCGCCTTCCTCGCCCTCCAGAGGTTCTGGCGCTCGGGGCTGTCCGCCGGAAGCCTCAAGAGCTGACGCGCGGACAGTTCCGTGCTGATCAGCTTTGGCGCGTGTTGCGGGCTTCTCTCAGCAGGTGAGGGCAGTGGCTCACCCGAGGAAGGCGTGGAAGTGGGAGCCGGATCGCTCGTACCGGATGGTGAGGCGCCGGCGGCCGAAGAGCCGGGCGATGGACCGCTCGGTCCTCCAGCGGTGCCGGCCGAGCTGTTCGCCGGACTCGATGCCCGGCCGTGCGATGCGTGGGACGACTCCCCGCTCGCGCGGCCAGGCCAGGTGTTCGGCGGAGAAGTCCGTCTTGTCCGCGCGGAGTTTGGCCGGGCTTCGTCGACGGTTTCCGCGTCGGGAACGGATGGCGGGTATGCCGCGGACCGACGGCTTGAGGGCGAGGCTCTCGTGCATGTTGGCGCCGGTCATGGCGACGCTGAGCAGGACGCCCTGAAGCTCGGCCAGCAGATGCAGTCCGCTGCCCTGCTTGCCGCGAGCGACCGGGGGGCGGCCCGGTCAGCGAACGCCCTCTTTCGCCCGCTCCGAGGCGGCGTCAACGATCGCATATGTCCAGTCGAGCTCAGCCTGGCCGCCGAGTTCGTCCAGGACCGCCCGGTTCGATCCGCGCCACAGCCCCGCCTTGGCCCATGAGGTGCGCCGTCGCAGGCGACATCCCGGACGTCTCCAGCAGGGGCCGCCAGGCACCCCCGCTGGTCGGCATGTACACCACCGCCGTGAATCCGACCCGCTCGTCCAGCAGCGCGGTTCCGCCGCCCTGAGGGCGGGAGTTGAACGACGACAGCAACGGAACGCCAAGTTCCGACAGACCGTCAGGAACCAGCCGCCGCGACAGATCGGCACCCCCGAAGAGACGTCGTGCCGCAGCTCACACCACCACGTGGGGCATCCCCTCAGTCCGAACCTTCGTGGTGCCCTGCCGTGGTCGCGGCACGTCCTTCCCGTCGGAGCCGGCATCCCGATGACTGCGGGCTGCAGCCGGTGCCAACCATGCCTCTCCTGTGCCAACTATGAATCCTCGTCACATGCGCTCACCGCCGTACGCGCGGCATCCCCAGACCGATCCACGAGATGATCTCCCGCTGGATCTCATTGTTGCCGCCGCCGAAGGTGAAGATGACCGCGGACCGGTATCCGCGTTCGAGCTCGCCGTGCAGTACGGCGCCCGCCGACCCTTCCTTCAGCGGTCCCGCCGAGCCGACGACCTCCATCAGCCAGGCGTAGGCGTCGCGGCGTGCCTCGGAGCCGTAGACCTTGACGGCCGAGGCGTCCTGCGGAGTGAGTGTTCCGTTCTGGACCGCGGACACCATCTGCCAGTTGAGGAGCTTCATGGCGTCGAGCCGGGTGTGGGTGCGGGCCAGGAGGGAGCGGACCCAGCCGAGGTCGATGACGCGGCGGCCGTCGGTGAGCTTGGTGTCCGCCGCCCAGCGCTGGACGTTGTGGAGGGCGCGGATGGCCATGGTGCCGTGAGCGGCGAGGGTGACCCGTTCATGGTTGAGCTGGTTGGTGATGAGCCGCCAGCCCTTGTTCTCGTCGCCGACGCGGCGGGAGACGGGGACGCGGATGTTCTCGTAGTAGCTGGCGGTGGTGTCGTGCGAGGCGAGGGTGTTGATGATGGTGCAGGAGTAGCCGGGGTCGCTCGTCGGGACGAGGAGCATGGTGATGCCCTTGTGGGGCGGGGCGTCCGGGTCGGTGCGGACGGCGAGCCAGACCCAGTCGGCGGTGTCGCCGTTGGTCGTCCAGATCTTCTGCCCGTTGACGGCATACTCGTCGCCGTCGCGCACGGCCCGGGTCTTGAGCGCGGCGAGGTCGGTGCCCGCGTCGGGCTCGCTGTATCCGATCGCGAAGTCGATCTCACCGGCGAGGACCTTCGGCAGGAAATAGGCCTTCTGTTCGTCGGTGCCGAACTGCATGATCGTCGGACCGACGGTGTTGAGGGCCATCAACGGCAGCGGTACGCCCGCCTGGGCGGCCTCGTCGAAGAAGATGAACTGTTCCATCGGGGACAGGCCGCGTCCGCCGTACTCCGTCGGCCAGCCGACGCCGAGCCAGCCGTCGGTACCGAGGCGCCGGATCGTCTCTCGGTAGAAGTTCTTCTGGGCAGCGGGGTCGGCGTAGCGCGCGTAGGCGTTGTCGGGGACCAGTGCGGCGAAGTACGTACGCAGCTCGGCGCGCAACTGCTGCTGTTCAGGCGTGTATTCGAGGTGCACGGCCCCTCCAGGAGTCTCGCGGTCGCGTCGCCCGTGTGCGGCGGCGCACACAGTAGAACGTGTTACAAGAATCCGGAAGGGCCAGGGCGTCTCCGGCGGGCGTCAGCGCTTGACGGCGCGCAGGACGACGAACTTCGGGTCGCCCGCGACCGTGGTGCAGTTGCCGAAGGTCCGGCGCAGCTGGGTGTGGTAGCCGAGGTGCCGGTTGCCGACGACCCACAGCTCGCCGCCCGGCCGCAGTGCGGCGCGCGCCCCGTGGAACATATTGCGGGCCGTCGCGTCGGTGGTGGCCTGGTGGGAGTGGAACGGCGGGTTGTTGAGCACCAGGTCCACACTGCCGGGCGGCAGCTGTGCCGGGCCGTCGCCGACCACGAAGTCGGCCTTGGCGTCCGGGCCGGTGTTGGCCCGGAAGGTCTCCTTCGCGGAGGCGACCGCCTGGTACGACTCGTCGATGAAGGTGACCGTCGCTTCGGGGTTGGCGAGCGCGGCGGACAGTCCGACGACGCCGTTTCCGCAGCCGAGGTCGACGACCCGGTCCGGGCCGCTGCGCGCGGGGAGATGGCCGAGGAAGAAGCGGGTGCCGATGTCGAGGCGCTCGGCGCAGAAGATCCCGGCATGGTTGGTGACCGTCCGGCCGGAGACCGGACCGACACCCTCGGGCAGCTCGTAGCGGTACGGCCAGGGGCTGGGCGTACGGGCCAGGGCCGGGTCCGGGGTGCAGAAGATGAGCCGGGCCTTCTTGACCGCGAGGGAGGTGCGGGTCGGGCCGATGATCCGCTCGAAGAGTTTGAGGGTGGAGGTGTGGATCTCCTTGACCATGCCGGTGCCGATGACGACGGTGCCCGCGTGGACGGCCGGTGCGAGCCGGTGGAGCTGGTCCTCCAGGAGCGCGAGGCTCTTCGGGACGCGTACCAGCAGGACGTCGATACGGTCCGGCGGTGCGTCCCTGGCCGACAGGAGGCGTACGGCATCCGCATCCACGCCGTTGCGGTCCAGATTCGCCAGGGTCGCGCGCTGCGCCAGGTAGGAGTCGGTGATCTGTACGGGGCGGTACCCGGCCAGCACCGTGCTCAGGGCGCCCCAGCGGTCGCCCACCACGACCACGGCGCCCGACAGGTCGACCGGTTCCGACTCGTCGGTCCCCTCCAGCCGCCGCAGCAGATACTCATCGGCAGCGTCCCAGGCGCGGAACGGGTCGCGCGGGTCCTCGGGGAAGCGGGCCAGCTCGTACCCGGCCCCTGACGTCGTCAAACGGTTCATTGTGCACCCAGGCTAGCCGAACCGCGGGGAGCGCCCACGCACTCCCCGCGTCGGCCGCCGGGCCACGCGCTACGGCAGCGTCTTGTCGATCGCCGCCCGGCCCTCCCGGGCGAGCCTGCGCTCCGCCCACTGAAGATTCTTCGGAGTCAGGTCCCGCCCGGAAGCGAGCACCAGGTCCTCTGCCGACGGATTGTCGCTCCCGCCGGTGTGCAAGAGGCTGTCGGGAGTCACTCCCCGGCCTGCGTATACGGATTCGGACTCGTCGCTCATGCCGCCTCCTCGTCCTTTCGGTCATTCTCGCCCCGCGCCCGGCCCTCCGCATCCGATGCCTCCCCATCCGCTCCCGGCGACACGGACAAGGCCTCACTTGACCTGCACATGATAGGTACACAGCGTTCACACCATGGTCACGGTGCGTGTGGAAGGCTCCCGCTGACCACGTACCACACGACCACCGCGGCGCCGCCCCCCACCTTGTGACGGCTTCGTGGTGCCCGCATTTTCGGAGAGGACACCCCACATGTCCCGTCGTCACCTTCATTACCGGCGCCCCCTGCTGGCGACCCTCGCCGCGTTCGCGGTACTCGCAGGCACCGCGGCCGCCGCACCGGCCGCCACACCCCAGGCCGCGCCGGTCGCCGCGACACCGCTCGGCGCTCTCGACGACACGTACTACCAGGACGCGCTCGGCAAGTCCGGAACCGCGCTCAAGAGCGCACTGCACACCATCATCAGCAGCCAGACCAAGATCTCCTACAGCCAGGTCTGGGACGCTCTCAAGGACACGGACGAGGACCCCGCCAACCCCTCGAACGTGATCCTCCTCTACTCCGGACGCTCCGAGCCCAAGAGCGACAACGGCGGCTCTGTCGGCCAGTGGAACCGCGAGCACGTCTGGGCCAAGTCCCACGGCGACTTCGGCACCGCCACCGGCCCCGGCACCGACATCCACCATCTGCGCCCGGAGGATGTCACCGTCAATTCCATCCGCGGAAACAAGGACTTCGACAACGGCGGCAGCGCGGTCAGCGGCGCACCGGGCAGCTACACCGACAGCGACTCCTTCGAACCGCGCGACGCGGTCAAGGGCGATGTGGCCCGCATGATCCTCTACATGGCGGTGCGCTACGAGGGCGACGACGCCTTCCCCGACCTCGAACCCAACGACAGCGTGTCCAACGGCTCCGCACCGAACATCGGCCGCCTTTCGGTACTGAAGGCGTGGAGCCAGGAGGACCCGCCGGACACCTTCGAGAAGCGGCGCAACGACGTCATATTCGACCAGTACCAGCACAACCGGAACCCGTTTATCGATCACCCGGAATGGGTCGAGTCCATCTGGTAGACGCGCGGGCCCGGGCGGGCTCCTGTCGCATTTCAGTCGGCCAGGCCGCTCGCACTCCAGGCCACGGCCTCCTCACGGGAGGCGAAGGCCCGAAGGGCCGTGTGTTCGTCCTGCTCCCCGGCGCCGGGGAGCAGGACGAGGTGGCCCGCCGGGTCGGCCACTGCGGTACGCACGCCGCCTTCCACGAGCCGGCCGAGTCCGCTCTGCAGCACCGCCCGGGCCACCGAGTCGATATCGGTCACCTGCCGCAGATCCAGCACCGCGGCCCCCGTCTCCTGCGGTCGCGCCTCGTCCAGGGCGTACAGAACCCGCTCGGCCGCGGTGAAGTCGAGGGCGCCCTGGGCGGCGACGACCGCGACCCGTTCGCGCCGGGCGCGCTCCCGCGGCCCGGCCTGGGCGGACGGCAGATCGTCGGCGGTGGTGACCAGGGTGACGGTGGACCCGGCCAGCGCCGGATTGTGCATCAGATGCAGTCCGAGCCGCTCCGACAGGGCCCCGAGCGCGGCGCGCCCCCGTACGGAGGTGCCGGTCGGATCCAGCAGCGGGCTGTACGTCGCCAGACCGAACCTGGCGGGGCCCGAGGCGATCAGTCCGCCGGACACACCGCTCTTCGCCGGCAGCCCCACCCGTAGCAGCCAGTCGCCCGAGGCGTCGTACATGCCGCAGGTCGCCATCACGGCCAGCACCTGGGCCGCGACCGGCTCCGGGACCACTTCGACGCCGGTGAGCGGGTTGACGCCGCCGTGTGCGAGGGTCGCGGCCATCGCGGCGAGGTCGAGCGTGGTGACCCGTACCGCGCACTGTCTGAAGTACGTCTCCACTGCCGCCACCGGGTCGACGGGCAGCGGGCCGGCGCTGCGGATCAGATAGGCGAGAGCGCGGTTCCGGTCGCCGGTGACGGACTCGGAGGCGTACACCTGCTCGTCGACATCCAGCTGCCGTCCGGCGAACCGGCTCAGGCAGTCGAGGATGCGGTCGAATCTGGGGGCGTCGGGGGTGTCCGGGATCAGCGCGGTGGTGACGATGGCGCCCGCGTTGACCATGGCGTTGTCGGGCCGCCCCGTGACCGGTTCCAGGCTGATGGCGTTGAACGCCTCGCCGCTGGGCTCGGCGTTCACCCAGCGGCCCACCTCGTCGAGCCCGAGGACGGTCAGGGCCAGGGCGTAGACGAACGGTTTCGACACGGACTGCATGGTGAACGGGGCGTCGGCGTCACCGGTGCTGTAGCGGTGGCCGTCCATGCTGATCAGCGCCAGTCCGAACGCATCCGGGTCGGCCAGCGCCAGTTGCGGAATGTAGCCCGCGAGTTGGCCGCCTTGCAGCCCGGCGAACCGCGCGTGCAGTTCGCCCAGGGCATCGGTGACGGCTTCGGCGGCGCTCACCCGGCCCGGCCGTCAGCTGCGCTCGGCCTGGGCGATCCGGGGAAACGTCTTGACTCCGGCCGCCTTTCGGCTGTTGGCGTGCTGGCTGACGGTCCGGCCGGGCGGGACGTCCGCGAAGCCGACCACCACGGAGTCGAGCACCTTCCCGGACGAGTCGACGAACTCCACCTTGACGGCGTAGAAGGCGGCCTTGTCCGTGCGGTTGGTGACCCGGACGAGGGCGCTGCGGAACTGCTCGGATGTCACGACCGGCAGCCCCGTCACCGAGACGTCCTTGACCGCGTTGCCCCGCCCCCGGACGCCTTCGAGCTGCTTGGCGGCCTGCTGGCGGTTGCGCTCGGCAGCTGCGGAGACCGAGGCCGCGAATTCCTGCTGGGTACGCGGACTGGCGCTCGCGGACCGGGTCATGGCCGGTTCCGGGGACACCGTACGGGTGCTCCTGGCCGTGCCCTGCGAGGAGGTGTCGGAACCGCCGCAGGCGGCGGTACCGGCGATGATCACCGCGGCCAGCACGGCTGGGGTCAGGTTGTGGGCTGCGCGGCCGCCGAGGGCTTGCCGCAAGGGGCTGGTCGGGTTCACGGACGCTCCGTCTGCTCGGAAGGGCGTAAGGGAGATGGAGAGGCAGGAAGAGATGAGGAAATGGGGGTGAGGCAGAGACAGTGCGGGGAACCCGGAACGCCGGGCTCCCCCGGTCGGTCAGGCCGCGTCCTCGCCGAAGATCTCGCGCAGCCGCGCCTCGCTCTGCATGTCCAGGTTGCTGTGGAGCAGTTCGGCGCCGCCGTCGGGCAGCGCGTCGCCGATCCGGTCGGGCACCTCGTTCACAGTCAGCAGGAAAAGGGCCGAAGTCCCGGGCGTCACCTTCTCCTTGACCTCGGCGATGAAGTCGTCGTCGATGCCGACATCGGCCAGCTTGCCGCCCAGTGCCCCGGCCGCCGCGCCGATCGCGGCGCCCAGCAGCGGCATCAGGAAGATCAGCCCGAAGAGCATTCCCCAGAACGTGCCGCTCAGTGCGCCGGCACCGACGAGGTTGATCAACTGCTTGGTCCTGGGCTTCGCCCGGTCGGCGGGCCAGCTCACCACGGCCGCGTCGAGGATCTTGATCAGCCCCTCCTTCTGAAGGGACTTGAGCGTCGTCTCCACGTTCTCCGCGCCCTCGGCCGACTGGAACTTCCACACGGTGAGCGTGGACATCGCACGTACCTCCTGAGACCGATAACAAAGAACTCGCCCATATTATGATCAAAAGGTATGAATTGACTCGTCGAATTCACCCGCTTCAGTAGGGAGCGGATGACGGCCGAAGCCCCTGGGAGAGAACGATGGATACGGATGCCCTGACCGCCGGCCTGTTGCAGGAACTGCGGGCGGCCAAGCCCTATCCGGCCCTGTCCCTGAGCATGCCGACGCACCGCCGCGCTCCGGACAATGCCCAGGACGCCGTTCGGCTGCGCAACCTGGTGGCCGAGGCCGCCAGCCGGCTGGAAGCGGATCCCGCCGTCGCGCGCGAGGCCCGGACCGCTCTCAAGAAGCAGCTCGACCGCGCGGTCACCGAGGTGGACCCCCGCCGGGCCCTGGACGCCCTGGTCGTCCTCGTCACCGCCGACGAGCACCAGATCTGGCAGCTGCCACGTACCGCACCCGAACGGGTGGTGCTCAGCGACACCTACCTGACCCGTAACCTGGTCGCCGCGAAGGCCCAGGCCCAGCCGTTCTGGGCACTCACCGTGTCGGCCGACCACGCCGCTCTGTGGAGCGGCACGGCGGACGTTCTGCTCGAGAAGCGGACCGGCGGGTTCCCGCTGACGGCTCCGCGGGAGGCGCCCAACCCGCAGCGCGAGGAGCGGATCGGCGACACGCCGAGCACCTTCAGTGACGAGGAGACGCGCAACTTCCTGCGCACCGTCGACGAGAAGCTGCGCGCGGTACTGGTCACGGACCCGCGCCCGCTGTATCTGGTCGGCCTCGCCCCCGCGCTCGCTCTGCTGGACGAGGTCGGCGAGAGCGCCAAGTCGGCCGTGGGCCGGGTCGCCAAGGGTGCACCTGCCGACTTGACACCGAGCGGCCTGCTCAAGGAGCTGAGGCCGGCGCTCGACGAGCGGCAGCAGCGGTTCGCGGCGGAGATCGACGGCACGCTGGACGAAGCGCGCGGCCGCCGTGCCTTCGCCGGTGGTCTCGACGAGGTGTGGGCCGCGGTACGGGAGGGCCGCGCCGGACTGGTCGCGGTGGAGGAGCACTTCCAGCAGACGGTACGGGTGTCGGACGAGCACCTCGAACCGGTGAGCGGCGAAGCCGCGGACCTCACGGACGGCTCCGTCCGTGAGGACATCGTGGACGAGCTCGTCGAGGCGGCGCTGGACAGCGGCACCGACGTGGTCTTCCTCGCGGACGACTCGCTCGTGGAGCACGGACGGATCGCGGCGGCTCTGCGGTACTGAACAGTCCGGCAACACGCCGTACGCCGCATCGGGTGCGCGGCAGGCGTGCGGGCCCCGAGGGCCGCTGGGACACTGGGGAGGGGCCCGATCGAGCCCCGGGCCGAGTCCCGGGGCAGATCCCAGGGAGAGGAGTGACCGCACCATGCCACGCGGATCCAACGCCAAACGGGAACGGCAGTACGAACACATCAAGGAGAGCGCGCAGGAGCGCGGGGTCAGCGAGGACCGGGCCGAGGAGATCGCGGCCCGTACGGTCAACAAGGAGCGCGCCCGCGCCGGCGAGTCGAGGACCGCGAGCCGTACCTCCATCGAGGACATGTCGTCCTCGCGGCGCGGCGGTCTGCGCTCCCACAGCGGAGCCGAGGGGCCCACGCGCGACCAGCTCTACGAAGAGGCGAAGAAGAAGAACGTCCACGGACGGTCGCACATGACGAAGGCCCAGCTGGCACAGGCGGTCGGCCGCTGAGCCCACATCACAAGGGACCGGGGCGGTGTCAGCCGCCCCGGTCCTTGTGACGTGGGCTCAGAGACCGGGGCGGTGTCAGCCGCTCCAGGTCCAGTCCGCCACCTCGGGCAGGTCCGTGCCGTGTTCACGGATCCAGGCGTGATGGCGGGTGCGGACATCCGCCATCGCCTGGCGTACCGCCACGGCACGGACGCCGAGGCCGGGCACCCGGTCGATGACATCCATGACCAGCCGGTAGCGGTCCAGGTCATTGCGGACCACCATGTCGAAGGGCGTGGTCGTGGTGCCCTCCTCCTTGTAGCCCCGCACATGCAAATGGGCATGGCCGGCGCGACGGTAGGCCAGCCGGTGGATCAGCCACGGGTAGCCGTGGTAAGCGAAGATCACCGGGGTGTTCCTGGTGAACACCGCTTCGTACTCGGAGTCCGGCATTCCGTGCGGGTGCTCGTCGTGGGGCAGCAGCCGCGTCATGTCGACCACATTGACCACCCGTACCGCCAGCTCCGGCAGATGCCTGCGCAGCAGATCGGCTGCCGCCAGCGTCTCCAGCGTGGGTACGTCACCGGCGCAGGCGAGCACCACATCGGGTTCGCGGCTGCCGTCCTCCGTGCCCGCCCACTCCCACACGCCGACTCCGCGGGCGCAGTGCGCGCGGGCCTCGTCCATGGTGAGCCAGTCGAAGCTCGGCTGCTTGCCCGCCACGATCACATTGACGTAGTCCCGGCTGCGCAGCGCATGGTCGGCGACGGAGAGCAGGGTGTTGGCGTCCGGCGGCAGATAGACCCGTACGACTTCGGGGCTCTTGTTGAGGATGTGGTCGACGAAGCCGGGGTCCTGGTGGGAGAACCCGTTGTGGTCCTGGCGCCAGACGTGCGAGGTGAGCAGGTAGTTGAGCGAGGCGATGGGGCGGCGCCAGGCCAGCCGGCGGGATGTCCTGAGCCATTTGATGTGCTGGTTGACCATCGAGTCGACGATATGGGCGAACGCCTCGTAGCAGGAGAAGAGACCGTGCCGGCCGGTGAGGAGGTACCCCTCCAGCCAGCCCTGGCACAGATGCTCGGAGAGCACCTCCATGACGCGTCCGTCGCGGGAGAGGTGCTCGTCGGTCGGCAGGATCCGCTCCTGCCACGCCTTGGCGGTGGACTCGTAGAGGGCGTCGAGCCGGTTCGACGCGGTTTCGTCGGGGCCCACGACCCGGAAGTCGCGGCGTTCGGCGGTGGCGGCCATGACGGCCTTGAGCAGTCCGCCGAGCACCCGGGTCGGCTCGTGCAGCACGGTGCCGGGCTTGTCGACCTCGACGGCGTGGTCGTCCAGCGGCGGGATGGGCAGATCACGCAGGAGCAGACCGCCGTTGGCGTACGGGGTCGCGCCGAGCCGGGCGGTGCCTTCGGGCACGCAGTCGAGCACCTGGGCAGTGGGGCGCCCCGAGGTGTCGAAGAGTTCCTCCGGCCGGTAGGAGCGCATCCACGCCTCCAGCTGACGCAGATGTTCGGGGTTGTCCCGGACGCCGGGCAGCGGGACCTGGTGGGCGCGCCAGGTTCCTTCGACGGGCACTCCGTCGACCTCGGCCGGGCCGGTCCAGCCCTTGGGGGTGCGCAGCACGATCATCGGCCAGTGCGGGCGCTCGGTGTCGCCGCCGGTGCGGGCGGCGGCCTGGAGTTCCCGGATGCGGTCGACGGCCCGGTCCATCGCGGCGGCCATCGCCCGGTGGACGCTGAGAGGGTCGTCGCCGCCGACGTACAGGGGGTCGTGCCCGTAACCGCGCAGCAGCGCGTCGAGTTCCGTCTCGGGGAGGCGGGCGAGCACCGTCGGGTTGGCGATCTTGTAGCCGTTGAGGTGGAGGACCGGGAGGACGGCCCCGTCGTGCACCGGGTCGAGGAATTTGTTGGAGTGCCAGGACGCGGCGAGCGGTCCGGTCTCGGCCTCGCCGTCGCCGATGACGCAGGTGACGAGCAGGTCCGGGTGGTCGAGGGCGGCTCCGTAGGCGTGGGTGAGGGCGTAGCCGAGTTCGCCGCCCTCGTGGATGGAGCCGGGAGTCTCCGGTGCCACATGGCTGGGCACCCCGCCGGGGAAGGAGAACTGTTTGAACAGCAGCCCCATCCCCTGGGCGTCACGGCTGACGTCGGGGTACGTCTCCGAGTAGCTGCCCTCCAGCCAGGAGTTGGCGAGGACGGCGGGTCCGCCGTGGCCGGGACCCCAGACGCACAGGGCCTGGATGGAGCGGGTCTTGATGATCCGGTTGAGATGGGTGTGGACCAGGTTCAGTCCGGGTGAGGTGCCCCAGTGGCCGAGCAGGCGCGGCTTGATGTGCGCCGGGGTGAGCGGCTCGGTCAGGAGCGGGTTGGCCAGGAGATAGATCTGGCCGACGGCCAGATAGTTGGCGGCCCGCCAGTGCGCGTCGAGTGCCGCGATCTCTTCGTCGGAGATGCCGGACGTCACTGCCGGGTGGGCGGCATGACTCATATGTGTCTCCTAGGACGTGGCGCCGACGGGCTCGGGGCCGTACCAGACCGTGGTCGCGTTGCAGAATTCGCGGATGCCGTGCCCGGCGAGTTCACGTCCGTAGCCGGAGCGCTTCACGCCGCCGAAGGGCAGCGCGGGATGGGACGCCGTCATGCCGTTGAAGAAGACACCACCCGCCTCCAGATCGCGCACACAGCGACTGGCCTCGTCGGCGTCCCGGGTCCATACGTTGGAGCTGAGGCCGAAGGGGCTGTCGTTGGCGAGCGCCACGGCCTCGTCCAGCCCCTCGACGCGGTAGAGCGTGGCGACGGGGCCGAAGGTCTCCTCGCGGTGGATGCGCATACCGGTCGTGATCCCGGTGAGGACCGTGGGGGCGTAGAACCAGCCCCGCTCCAGCTCCGGGCCCAGATCGTCGGGCCGGCCGCCTCCGCACAGCACGCTCGCGCCCTGCTGTACCGCGTCGTCCACCAGCTCCTCCAGGTCGGCGCGGCCCTGCTCGCTGGAGAGCGGTCCGACATCGGTGGATTCCTTGAGCGGGTCGCCGACCGTCAGATCGCGCATGCCCACGGTGAACCGCTCGGCGAACTCGTCGTACACCTCCGTGTGCACGATGAACCGTTTGGCGGCGATACAGGACTGTCCGTTGTTCTGCACCCGGGCGGTCACGGCGGTACGGGCGGCCCTGGCGACGTCCGCCGACGGCATGACGAGATACGGGTCGCTGCCGCCCAGTTCCAGCACGGTGTGCTTCACCTCGTCGCCCGCGATCGACGCGACCGAGCGCCCGGCCGGCTCACTGCCGGTGAGGGTGGCAGCGGCGACCCTGCGGTCGCGGAGGATCGACTCGACCGCTCCGGCTCCCACGAGCAGTGTCTGGAAGCATCCCACCGGGAACCCGGCCCGGCGGAACAGGCCCTCCAGATACATCGCCGTCTGCGGGACGTTCGACGCGTGCTTGAGCAGGCCGACGTTCCCGGCCATCAGCGCGGGGGCGGCGAACCGTACGACCTGCCAGAGCGGGAAGTTCCATGGCATCACGGCGAGGACGGCGCCCAGCGGGCGGTAGTGGACGTAGGCCCTGGAGGCACCGGAGTCCTGCACATCGGCCGCCTGCGGATGCTCGTCCGCGAGGAGTTCCTCGGCGTGGGCCGCGTACCAGCGCATCGCCTTCACGCACTTGGCGGCCTCCGCGCGGGCCGCCTTGACGGGCTTGCCCATTTCGGTGGTCATGGTGCGCGCGATGTCCTGGACGTCCTCGTCGAGAAGACCGGCGGCCACGTTCAACAGACGGGCCCGCTCGTCGAATCCGGTGGTGCGGTACTGCCGGAACGCGGTGTCGGCAGCGGCGAGCTTCTGCTCGATCTCCGCCTCTCCCAGTGCGTCGAACGTTCTGAGGGTCTCGCCGTTCGCGGGGTTGACCGTCGCAATGGGCATGACTGTGGCTCCTTGCCTCGGTACTTCGACCGTGCAGCGCCGCGCGTCGTGCCGCAACGCGGGCCCTGCGGGGCGGAC
The DNA here is from genome assembly GCF_043200155.1 of Streptomyces sp. NPDC048473. Taxonomy (NCBI): domain Bacteria; kingdom Bacillati; phylum Actinomycetota; class Actinomycetes; order Kitasatosporales; family Streptomycetaceae; genus Streptomyces; species Streptomyces sp. NPDC048473. The sequence continues at coordinate 42,756 of NZ_JBICXE010000009.1, read as the reverse complement.
ACCCGACCGGCGCGGACCATGCGTGCGGTGTGCACGCCGTCCGCGCCGGGAAGGTGAAGCGTTCAGCGGGTACGGAAACCGGCAGTACCGGTCCTGGTGGCCCGCCTCAGACGAGAGCGGGGGCGGAGTCGGATGCCGTCGTGGGTTCGGGGACGGGATCCGGGACGGCGACAGGCGGACGACGGAACTCGCGCACACCGGGCAGCGGCGTCGACGGCACCAGGTCGACGGTGCGCGGCTCCTTCGCGTACCGGGTGAACCAGACGACTTTGCCTTCGGCCGTGCGGCAGGTGCCCCAGCTGTCGCTCAGGGCCATGACGCGGCTGAGACCACCGCCGCCGGTGCTGAGCAGGCGCGGCATCTCAAAACCGTTGTCGGCGACGGAGACCGTGAGATGCCGCCCGGACCAGCGGAGTTCGACGACGCAGTTGTTGTCTTCACCGACATGCCGCTGGACATTGGTCAGCAGCTCCTCCACCCCCCGGCACACCGGCCGGATATGAAGTTCTAGGTTCCAGTGGCGTAGGTGCGCGGCGATGATCCGCCGCAGCTGCGAAACACGCTCTGCCGAAACCTGGAGTTCGACCAGATAGTGCCGGTCGAGTTGAACGGTCATCGTCGAGGCTCCTCACATCGAGGCCCACTGACTTCGCCCCATTGAACCAACGACCCCCGAATACGAAGAGTGAGCAGATGTCACTTCTGGGTCACTCAACAGGGTGACCCTGCAGAGCCGGATGCGCAACACAAGGGCCGACGTCCCTGCCGTACAGGGGAGATCTGCCCAGGTCAGAGGAGATACGGCAGCAGCGTGTCCGGGGTGAGGGGAAGGTTGCGCAGCCGGACACCGGTGGCGTGCCGGACGGCGTTGCCGACGGCTGCCGCAGCGCCGACGATGCCGATCTCACCGATGCCCTTGCTGCCCATCGGGTTGAGATGCGGATCGTCCTCGTCGATCCAGTGCACCTCGATCTCCGGTACGTCGGCGCAGACCGGCACATGGTAGGAGGCGAGATCACTCTCGGTGAAGTCGCCGAAGACGGGGTCCATGGTGCTGCCCTCGGTCAGGGCCATGCCGATTCCCATGGTCATTCCGCCGGTGAACTGGGAGCGTGCGGTACGGGGGTTGAGGATGTGCCCGGCGGCGAAGACGCCGAGCATCCGGCGCACCCGCACTTCTCCGGTGCGGGAGTCGACGGCGACCTCGGCGAACTGCGCACCGAACGCATGCCGTGCGTACGGGGACTCCCCGGAGGTCTCCTGCCCGGTGTCCGCGAAGACCGTCAGCCCCTCGGCCGGAAGGGGGCCGGTGCGCTCGCGCAGCTGCCGCAGGAGGGCGTTGGACGCCTTGTGCACGGACCAGCCCCAGGACGCCGTACCCGAGGAGCCGCCGGCCAGTGGGGCGTCGGGCAGTTCGCTGCTGCCGATGTCGATCAGGACGTTCTCCACCGGGGTGTCCAGTACGGAGGCCGCGATCTGCGCGAGTACGGTGCGGGCGCCGGTGCCGATGTCGGTGGCGTTGACCTGGATGCGGTACGAGCCGTCGGGTGCCGCGTGCGCCGAGGCGCTGGAGCCGAAGAGGTACACGGGATACGTGGCGGACGCGACGCCCGTACCGAGCAGCAGCGGCCCCTCTTCGCGGACCGCGGGGCGCGGATCGCGGTCGTACCAGCCGAAGCGTGCGGCACCCTCCTCCAGGCAGGCGGCGAGGCCCCGGCTGCTGAACGGGCGGCCGGAGTCGGGTTCGTCGGCCGGATCGTTGCGCAGGCGCAGTTCGACGGGGTCCATGCCGAGGGCTGCGGCGAGTTCGTCCATGGCGGATTCCAGCGCGTACATGCCCGGGGCCTCGCCCGGTGCGCGCATCCAGGAGGGGCTCGGCACGTCCAGGGCGGTCACACGATGGGTGGTGCGGCTGTGAGCCGACCCGTACATGACGCGGGCCGGGACGGCCGCCTGCTCCACGAACTCCTTGATGGTGGAGGTCTGGGTGATGACCTCGTGGGAGACCGAGGTGAGGGTACCGTCGAGTTCGGCACCGAGCCGGAGGCGCTGCACGGTGGGCGGACGATGGCCGGCCACGGCAGCCAACTGGCGCCGCGGCAGGGCGACCTTGACGGGGCGTCCGGTGTGACGCGCGGCCATGGCCGCAAGGACGGCCTGCGGGCGTGTGGTGCCTTTGCAGCCGAAGCCGCCCCCGACGTGTTCGGAGACCACGGTGATCTGCTGCGGCCGGAGCCCGAAGGCGGCGGCGAGGCTCTCGCGGGCCGCGGTGGACCCCTGATTCGCGTCGTGGACGTGCAGGTGCCCGTCCTCCGTCCACTGCGCGGTGGAGGCGTGCGGCTCCATGGGGTGGTTGTGCAGGGCGCCGACGGTGTAAGTGGCGTCGACCTGTACGGGTGCCATGGCGAAGGCCCGGTCGGCGTCGCCGCGTTCGCGGACGGCGGGGTACTCGCCGTTGACGGTCTCCGGCGTGTACAGGCCGGGGTGGTCCTCGGACAGGAGGACATCGTGCTCGGTGGTTTCGTACGCGATCCGCAGCGCCTCGGCCCCGGCGCGGGCGTGGTCGAGCGTGTCGGCCACCACGAGCGCGATGTGCCAGCCCCGGTGCGGGACCCGGTCGTCCTGGAGGACGGCGAGGATCGGGTCGTCGGGCTGCTTCAGCCGCGGGGCGTTGTCGTGGCTGAGGACGGCGTGCACGCCCGGCTGGGCCAGCGCCTCGTCGGTGTGGACGGCACTGACGCGGCCGCGGGCGATCGTGGCGGGGACGGGCCAGCCGTACAGACAGCCCGGCGGGGTGTGCTCGGCGGCGTAGCGGGCGGTGCCCGTGACCTTGTCCCGGCCCTCGCGGCGTGCGACGGGGGTGCCCAGTGGTGGAGGGGCCTGGCTCATGACGGGGTCCTCACGTCTGCGGGTCGGCGTTTGTGCGGTTGCTCAGCTGTCGGCGGCGAGTTCGGCCAGTGCGTCGACGGCCAGATTGCGGGCGAGTCCCACCTTGAACGCGTTGTCGCGCAACGGCCGGGCCGCGGCGAGTTCGTCGTCCACGGCCCGTTCGAAGGTCTCGACGGTGGCCGGTGCGCCCCGGAGCGCGTCTTCTGCGGCGTGTGCGCGCCAGGGCCGGTGGGCGAGCCCGCCGAAGGCCAGCGCCGCATGCTCGATCCGGCCGTCGCGGACGCTCAGTACCGCGGCGACGGACGCGAGGGCGAAGGCGAACGAGGCACGGTCGCGGGCCTTGCGGTAGAGGGAACCGGCGCCGTCCGGGCGCGGCGGCAGGACCACCTCGGTGATGAGTTCGCCCGCCCGGATCTCGGTGTCCCGGTCGGGAGTGTCGCCCGGCAGACGGTGGAATTCGGTGGCGGGTACGGTCCGTTCGCCGTCCGGTCCGTGCAGCTGGACGGTGGCGTCGAGAGCGGACAGGGCCACGGCCATGTCGGAGGGGTGGGTGGCGACGCAGTGCTCGGAGTGGCCGAGTACGGCGAGATCGCGGTGGGCGCCTTCGAGCGCGGGGCAGCCGGTGCCGGGTTCCCGCTTGTTGCAGGGCTTGGAGGTGTCCTGGAAGTAGGGGCAGCGGGTGCGCTGCAGCAGGTTGCCGCCGGTCGTGGCGGTGTTGCGGAGCTGCCCGGATGCGCCGGACAGCAGTGCCTGCGACAGGGCGGGGTAGCGGGTGCGTACCGTGGGATGGGCGGCCAGGTCGCTGTTGCGTACGGTCGCGCCGATGCGCAGTCCACCGTCGTCGGTGTCGGCCACCTGGTCCAGGGGCAGTCGGCTGATGTCGATGAGCAGGTCGGGGGTTTCCACCCCGAGCTTCATCAGGTCGACGAGGTTGGTGCCGCCGCCGAGGAATCCGGCGCCGGGGTGGGCGGAGCTCTCACGGACCGCTTCGGCGGTGGTCCGGGCGCGGAGGTAGGCGAAGGGTTTCATGGCGCCACGTCCTCGATCGCCTCGACGATGCGGGGGTAGGCGCCGCAGCGGCACAGGTTGCCGCTCATCCGCTCGCGGATCTCGGGGGTGTCGAGCGGCGCCGGAGTGGATACGGGTGCGGTGCGTGCGGTGACATGGGAGGGGAAGCCGTCCGCCGCCTCGCCGAGCATGCCGACGGCCGAGCAGATCTGGCCGGGTGTGCAGTAGCCGCACTGCAGGGCGTCGCGGTCCAGGAAGGCTTCCTGGAGGGGGTGGAGCCGGTCGCCGGCGGCGAGGCCCTCGACGGTGGTGATGCGGGCGCCGTCGTGGGCGACTGCGAGCAGCAGGCAGCTGTTGGCGCGCCGTCCGTCGACGATGACGGTGCACGCCCCGCACTGTCCGTGGTCGCAGCCCTTCTTCGCGCCGGTGAGGTCGAGGTGTTCGCGCAGCGCGTCCAGGACCGTGGTGCGGTGATCGAGCGTCAGGGTCTGCTCGGTTCCGTTGATGTGCAGTGTCAGGGTGGAACGGTCGCCGGTTGCTCCCGGCTGTCGCGCACCGTCGTCCCGCCCTTGAGAGGGGTCCACTCACTCGCACCTTTCAGGGGTGACCTTTTGTCCGTTTTCTATCAGATATGTAATGCCTTTCTGCTTCATTGCTCCGTCGCCGGGCCGTGGCCTGCCGGCCTGTCAGCTCTCTCGGACCTACCGGTTCTGCCGGCTCTCCAGGCGCAGGCGTACCTCTTCCTCCTGGTCTCCGGAGACCGTCCCGACGACCCGCACGTCGAAGGCGTGCGCCAGGCTCCGCCGGAGCCGTTCGACCGCCCAGTAGCCGCCCTGCACATCGACCGACACGGGCGCGCCGAGTGGGACCGGTCCCGAGACCACCCTCTCCTCGGTGACATCGACGGTCGCCACCCATGCGGTGGGGCGCCTTTCCGCGAGTTTCTTCGGTACGTCGACCGAGGCCCGGTCGGTGGTGAAAGCGGCCCGCAGCGCGTCGAAAACCATCCGGGCGTCGCCCTTCTCGCACCCGCTGATGACGACCGAGACCTCCTGGTCGTAGTGGCTTTCCTCCGTCTGCTTCTCCTTGATGGTGTTCACCGCGGTTCCTTCCGCTCGGCATTGTGGGTTACGTCCCCGCGCTGGGGACCGACGGTGCAGACGGGGTCCTCGGCGGAGGCGATGCCTGCCGCGAAGATCCCGAAGCGTGTGCAGGCCGAGCCTGCGAGCAGCGCGAGCCCGGCCCCGACGGCGGCCGGCCACGGCCGCCGAGGAGCGCCGCACCCACCGCGCCGGCCGCGGTCGGGAGGCGGGCAGAGCGCAGCAGCGCACCGGCCCGCCCCTGGCGGTAGGTTTCGGCCACCCACGCCGAGCCGGCGCTCCGCGGCCCGGCTCGCGAGGCTCTCGCCCGCGGCGGCGAGTACCGCGGTGTAGCGGGCCGGTCCGTTCTCGCGTGTGGGGGCGCCGTCCCCGCGGCTGCAGCCGTCGCCGACGCGGCGAAGAGACAGGGAAGTTCGCGGTGTGTTCCGTGCCGGGCGGGTACGGCCGTGTCGGCCGCGAGGACGGCGGTGTACGTCGCCGCGGCGGGACCGAGCAGCGCGGCGGCACCGGCGCGCGGCATCCGGCCGGTGGTGGCACAGAGTGCGGCGGCGCCCGCGGCCGGTCCGTATGCGGACAGCAGCCAGGAGCCAGGAGCCGATGCTCATCGGGGAGGTCGGTTTGAGGACACGCAGCATGTGGGTGAAACCGGCGGGGCGGCCGAGGTCGTGGACGAGTGCGGCGGCCGAGAGGGTGACCGCCGCGAGGGAGGACACCTTCATCGTGGTCGCCGTCCTGCCGTGGCCGGTCAGCTGCGCCCCGGCGGCAACCACCGAGCCCGCCCCGGTGAGTCCGCCGAGGAAGAAGTACCCGGCGATGTCACGCGTGGACCAGGCGGGCGCCTTGATCACGGGACGTCCGTAGTACGAGCCGAGCTCGGCGCGCGGGACCATGAGTTCCTCACCGCGCCGCCGCCGCTTCGGCCGGTCCTTCCGCCCGGGCCTCCCGGTGCCGGTCATCGCTGTCCTTTCCGACGGGTCAGGGCGGGCAGTGCGAAGGACAGTGCGACGCCACCGACGAGGGACAGTGCCGCGGTGCCCGCGTGGAGCCACATCGCGGGCAGGTCGCGGGTGGTGACGACCGGATCCGGGGGCAGCCCGTAGACCTCCGGCTCGTCCAGCAGCAGGAAGAACGCCCCGTCGCCGCCGACCCCGTTGTCCGGGTCGTGCCCGTACAGCCGGGCGTCGGTGACACCGGCCTCATGGAGCGGATTCGGCACTCCCATCGCTTCCCTCCAACGATTCGAGGATCCTCTCCAGGCTCGCCCCGCTGCTGGGTGACGGCGACACGAAGCCGTCGGCAGGCCGATGGTCCAGGCACCGGAGGACCCCGCTGATACGCCCTCGTAGAACCGAAACACTTTTAGGTTTATATCCACTTAAAACATGAATTCATAGTCATTGCCGAGTGATGCTTCTGCCTCGGGGTATCCGGGAGGCATGGACGTATCGAACGGAGACCTCGGTTCACTGGCCCTCACCCTCGCCGACGGGCGGGGCGCGACCGGGGCGGTGATGGGCATTGTCGGAGTGGCACTGGTGGGCGTGCTGATCGGTGCCGTCTGGCTGGGCAAGCGGCGCCGGGCCCAGGAGCTGCCGCCGCCCCGGCCCGAGGAGCAGCCGCTGCGGCCGGACCACCGGAGCCATCTCGAGCAACGCGATGTCCACGGCGACGACAGTTTCCCGCCCGACAGACGGGGCCTCTCGCCCTATGAGCTCGGTGACCACGGGAGCGAGGCCATCCGTCGCGACAGCGATGAGCAGCGTGACTGACCTCCCGGAGGCCGGGGGGCAGCTGCCTCACTGAGTGGTGCGGCGAGGCGCGCGGCGCCGCCGCGTGTTGCGGGAGCGACCGCCCGCGGTGAGGCTGGTGAAGCTCCGACGGCCGCCGGCACGCGCAGGCCGCAGAACCGGATGAAGGCAGTAGGACCATGACCGGAAGCCATGCTGGGACGGCGTCGATGCCCGCGCCGCTGACCGGATCCGCAGCGCCCTGCTGGGTCAACCTCATGACCCGCGACCTGGAATCGGCGCAGGAGTTCTACGCCGCCGTGCTGGGCTGGACCTTCCGGCCGGGCAAGCTGGGGCAGGAGTTCTCCGTCGCACGCCGCGGGGATGTGCCGGTCGCCGGCATCGGCGCGGTGGCGACCGCCTACCGCGTGGCCGTGGCCTGGACCCCCTACTTCGCCGTGCCCGACGCCGACGCGGCGGCCTCCCGCATCCGTGAGCGCAGCGGCACGGTCGCAGTGGGGCCGCTGGCGCTCGGCAAGGGGCGCGGGGCGCTGGCGGCGGACCTCGACGGTGCGGTGTTCGGCATCTGGGAGCGGACCGAGCCCGCGACCTCGCCCCGCGCGCCGGACGGCCACTCGCACGCCTGGCTCCGGCTGCACACCAGGAACGCCTTCGACGCCGCGATCTTCTACGGCGGGGTGCTCGACTGGGCGAGCGGGCGTCCCGGGTGCTGCGAGGTGTCGTACGAGAAGGACGAGGTCATCGTCGACTGCGACGGGCGTCAGCTGGCCCGGATCAGCTCCGGCGCGGTGGAGGCGGCGCCCGATCCGCTGGTCCGCCCGCACTGGCAGGTCCACTTCCCCGTCGCCGATGTGGCGGCCACGGTCGAGGCGGCGCGGCAGCACGGCGGCAGTCTGGTCGAGCAGCGTCCGCTGGGGCAGGGCAGCGAGGCGACCCTGCTGGACCCGGACGGCGGGCTCTTCACGGTCACGGACGTCCCGGGCCCCGTGGCGGGCGATTCCGGCTGAACGGACCAGCCCGTACCGCGGTCATTTCTTACGTCCGGGCGAGGAGCGGGCCAGCGCCCAGGCCGGGAACACGAACCAGCAGACCAGGAACCACAGCGCCATTGCGCCGACCAGCCACAGGGCGAGGGAGTTGTGCAGGGCCACCCGCAGAATGAGCAGCAGCGCGGAACACATGGTGCAGAACAGCAGGACCAGCCCGAGCACGGTCAGCCGTGACGCCCAGGTGACCGTCTGGGGCTTGAGCCGTCGTCCGGTGAGCAGCCGGTGGTACGCGACGGGCCCGATGAGGGCGGCGGCGGTGGCGGAACCCAGCATCACGGTGACCACATAGATGGTGCGGTCGGTGTCCGACAGTTCGGTGAAGCGCGGCTGGAAGACGACGGCGAGCAGGAAGCCGAACAGGATCTGGACACCTGTCTGGGCCACCCGCAGTTCCTGGAGCAGTTCGTTCCACTGCCGGTCCGCCCGTTCCTCGGGCGTCTCGTGGCGGCCCGTGGCGCGGCCCGGGCCGCCGGGGAGGTGGGATGTCGAAGTCACCGTGAGCCTCCGTCCGAATGCGCGGAGTACTTCGCGTTCCCTTCCTCCCCCACCGTAGACCTGACGGCGGGCACACCGGGCCTCGACGAAGTGTTCGACCCCGCCTAACATCTTGAGTACGGCATCGCGCGTCGGTCACCGACCGGGTGAGGCGTGGAGGTGCCCGTGAGATGCCCGTTGGAGGCATTCCACAGTGTCAGTCGAGTTGAATCACACCATCATTCACGCCCGGGACAACCGGGAATCCGCCGAGTTCCTGGCGAACATACTGGGCCTGGAAGTCGGCGGTGAATGGGGCCCGTTCATACCGGTCGCCACCGCGAACGGGGTCACCCTGGATTTCGCGACCATTCCCGAAGCGTCGATCGCCCTGCAGCACTACGCCTTCCTCGTCTCGGAGGCGGAGTTCGACACGGCGTACGCCCGCATCAAGGAGCTCGGGATCACGTACTACGCGGATCCGCATCGGAAGCACCCGGGCGAGATCAACCACAACGACGGCGGCCGAGGCATCTACTTCCTCGATCCCGCCGGTCACGCCATGGAGATCATCACACGTCCCTACGGGGGCTACACCTCGTAACACGACGTACGGGAAAGGGGGGTCGGCCGGGATCCGTGCGCGGGTTCCGGCCGGGCCCCTCCGCGTCGGGTCAGGCGATCGGGAGCACCAGTTCGGGCCGGTCCCACATCACCGCGGGCGGGTTGGCCGCAAGGGTGCCGGTCCGCCGGGCACCCACACTGCGGTAGAAGCCCTCGGCGGGCGGATGCGAGACGATGCGGACGCCGGTCAGGCCGGCGCGCTGCGCCCCGTCGCGCAGATGCCCGATGAGCAGCCGCCCGATGCCGAGCCCCTGCGCATCGTCGGCGACGAACATGAGGTCGAGTTCCGGCGGGGCGAGGACCAGCGAGTAGAACCCGAGGAGCCGGTCGGTGTCGGGCTCGACGGCCGCGAAGACCTGGTGGGTCTCGATGTAGTCGGGCCCCACCCGGTATCCGGCGACCATGGCGGCGTAGGGCCCCTCATAGGCGCGAGAGGCCCTGACCAGCCGGGTGAGCCGCTTCGCGTCCCGTGCGGTCGCCCGCCTGATCCGTACGGCCTCGCCGCGCACCCCGCCACCAGGTCGTGTAATCCTCGGTGTCATAGAAGGAGTATTACGCATCCGGCTGTGCGGCACCTATTATTTCCGGGTCCGCGGACTCCCGAGTACTACGACGGTCCGCGCGCCGCGCGCCACTCCTCGACCATGGCGTCGACGTCGAACGGCTTGAGGTTCAGCAGAGGACCCGGCGGCGGCCGCCTGATGGCTGCCCGGATCTTCTCGTTGACCTCGTTCAGCATGCGCCGCACCTCGGCCTCCGTCCGCACCCCGGGCACGGCGTCGCGCACATCCTCTGCCTCTTTGCGCAGCGCCAGTGTCGGCGGGAGCACCGACACTCCCTCCCGCTGCATCTTCTGCTTGATCCACCAGGTCTCGTCGTAGGGAGCGTCGAGGCTGTCGAGCGGCTTGCCGAATCCCGGCAACTGCGAGAAGTCGCCGCGCTGCTCGGACTCGCGGATCTGCTTGTCGACCCATGATTCGAAGCTGACGCCCGCAGGCTTGCGTTCGGTCAACGTACGCCCCTCTCGGAGGATTCGTAATCCGGTCCTTTCACGATACCGAGGGGCGCCAGGAGCATCCGCCGCGCCCCCCGCCGTCACCTCACAACGGGCGTCGGCGCAGCACCACTTCGGGGTCCGGAGGCTCGCCCCCGTGCCCGCTTCAGTGCGCGTGACCGCCGGGCGCCCCGGTCCCGCTCCCCTGATGGCCGGCGGCAGCCTTCCCCGTTGCCGCCACGGGGACGGTGAACGCCGCCGTGCGGACCTTTCCTTCGTGCCGGAAGTCGAGGAAGAGCCGGTACGTACCCGCACTGGGCGCCGTCGCCGTGAAGGACACCACGGGACCAGGGCCGCCCTCGTCCGGGTGGACGTGCAGATAGGCCAGGTCGCCCGAGCGCAGGGCGACCAGGTGCCCGTACGCGCCGAGGTAGGGCTGCAGATCGGTGACGGGGCGGCCGTTCCTGCTGACGGTGAGCTTCAGCTTTCCGCCCTGGCCGGCCCGGAGTTCGCCGTCGAGTGCGACGCGGTAGCCGTCCACCTCGGCGGTGGCGCGCGGGGCCGGCAGAGCTGCGGGGCGGTAGGTGCCGGAGACGGCCAGATCCGCGCCCAACGTGAGGTTCTCGGCACCCCCGGCGGCCGGAGTGAAGTCGGCGAACGCCCGGTAGCCACCGGCCCCGGGCAGGTCGACGGGGGTCGACCAGGTGCCGTCGGCCGCGCGGACGGGGTGCAGGTGCCGGAATTCGGTGAGGTCACTCGATGCGAGGATGAAATGCAGTTCCTTGCCGTGCTCGCGTTGATAGGCGGTGACCTTGCGGCCGCTTTCGTCCTCGATGGCGAAGCGGATCTCGGTCCGGGCCCCGGCTCGTATCGTGGGCGTTTCGAGGGCCAGCGTGTAGCCGCCGTCGGAGATCTGCAGCCCGCCGGCCACTGGATCCGCCGCCCCCTTCACCCCGCCCTCCTCTCCCTCGCCGTGCCCGGCGTGCTGCTGTGCGGGGCGGTCCTCAGCGGCCACCAGCGGGTCCACGCCGCTGCCCACGCCGTACGCGGTCCCGAAGGTCGCGGCGAGCGCGGCGGCGAAGGCGGTGATCCTCAGTGCGTTGTTCATGACGGTGTCCCCCATCGGGTCCATCGGGAGGCGGCGCTTCCCGATGGGTCACAACATACCCCCTGGGGGTATCGAGTCAACCCGGGAGTGCGTCATTGCTTCCCGCTGCTTCCCGCTTCCGTGAGAGACCGGCCGACGACGCCGGGGAGGGACCGGGGTCCGGGCGTTCGGCTCAGGCGGACACCACGAGCCCGCTGCACAGCCGCTCCACCACGGCCTCCGGAATCCTCAGACCGTCGCGCACATATCCGCCGAGCCCGCCCCACCTCTCGTCCATGGCATCCAGCGCCATGTCGAGATACCGGGGGCGGACGTCGATGATCGCGGACGCGATCTCCGGGTCACCGCCCGCGTCGAGGAAGCCCTGTACGTAGGGGGCGTAGGCGACCCGTACGACCGGATTCACCGCGAGGAACTCGGCCCGCACCACATCCCGTGACGCACCGACCAGCATCAGGAGCAGCGCGGTGGCCCAGCCGGTACGGTCCTTGCCTGCCGTGCAGTGGAAGAGCACCGGGCGGGCGCGTTCGTCGGCGGCCGTCTCGACGAAGGCCCGGTAAGCGGCGGCGGCACCCGGCGATAGCACCATCTGCCGATAGGTCTCGGCGAACATCTCCTCGGCCTTCCCGCTCCCCAGCAGCTGCTCCGCCGCGACCGGGTCGGCGAGCAGTGCACGCAGCCGGGCAGGTGCCACGCCCGGATTGTCACCGAGCACATCGGCGACGAAGAGCCGTGCACCGGGCGGCAGCCGGTCGGGGGCCGCCGCACGCTCGTCGGCGGTCCGCAGATCGACGACGGTGCGGATACCGAGCGCGGCCACCGCCATGTCCTGCGCCGCGTTCAGCCCGCTGAGCTGGCCGGAGCGCAGCACGGCGCCCGGCCGGACCCGATGGTCAGGACCCAGAGCGATGCCGCCCAGGTCGCGGAGATTGACGACGGTGGATGCCGGGACGGCCCTGGCGGTCTGCACGATGAATTTCCCCTTTTCCCGACACGTATCCGAATTGATTCGGCCTGGCCGGATCAAACGTCGCACGCGGTCGGGAGATCGACAAAGTAAAACGCCGGAGCAGCGCCGATCGACGGCACCTTAGGAGATAAAGGAAATGTGAAATCGCAACCGCCCCCTCCAAGTCAGGGGGTGCAGCACATTAAATGTGCAGTGTTTCCGCGGTAACGCGCTCGACATGGAACAGTTGTCGGCGCGTGGGCGGGGCCGGCAGCCGTAGAATTTCCGACCGCACGATTCCCCGCCGCAGCCCGACCGAGTCAGTCCGCCAGGATCTTCGCTTTCTGGGCCTCGAACTCGGCATCGGTCAGGATGCCTTGCTTCTTCAGCTCGGCGAGCCGCTCCAGCCGGCTGATGAGATCGTCCGCGGGCGGTGCGGCGGGGACTTGCTGTGCCGCCTGCCGCTCCGCGGCGTCGCGTTCGGCGAATTTCGCCTGCTGGTGCTGCTGGACCCGTCCGCTGACCGCCGAAGCGGTTCCCGCGACGACGGCTGTACGGGCCATGGCTCCGAGCAGGCCCGGTCCTCGGCGGTTCATTCCCGGTCCTCGACGAATCGGCATGTCGTAGCCTTCCTGGTGCGGTGCCGGCCGGCGGGATGTGGTCAGCCGGCGGAATCGGCGGCGGACACGGCCGCTTCCGCCAGGCCGGCGGGGATGCGCTCATGGGCGACGACCTGACCGCCCGAGGCGCGGACGGCCACCGTGAGCGGCACCGCCCACAGGTCTTCCCACACGATCAGCGCCGCGGAGCTGCCCGGCGGCACCTGCTCCCCGAGCGCCCGGATGTCCTCCCTGTTCAGCAGGTCGGTGACCACTCCTTCGACCGGTTCGAACGACACGAGTTCATCGGGGTCGAGGTCTTCCAGTTCGATCAGGTCGAGGGTGCCGTCCTCGGCCCGGTGCACAAAGGTCAGGTCGAGGATCCGCACCGCCTTCGACGCGACCGCTTCGGCCAGCGCCGGCGCGATGGCGCCCGTGAACCGGCTGCCCGGGAAGGCGATGACGAGGTACTCCACAGGTCCCACAGCCACGGGCACGTCCTCTCCTGATGGATGGATTGCCAGCAGCATAACTTCGGTCATTTAACACTGCATTGTGGCGAATCATCTGTAACCGGTGAATACAGAGGTGATTCCGTCACAGGGTGACGACGGTGGCCTCGGTTGCCTTGACGCTGGTCCACACAGCCGTCCCCTCGCTGAGGCCCAGCTCGGTCGCCGCCTCGGGGTGATCTCGGCAACCAGGTCCGGAGCCTCGTCGGAGACGATCACCACCCGGAGCCGGCTGCCCACGGCGGTGATCTCACGGACCGTTCCGGGCCAGACGTTGCGGGGGCTTCCCCCGGGCCTGTCATGGTGCACGGAGACGGCTTCCGTCCCGATGATCGCGAGGGCCGCCGTCCCCTCGGCGAGGGAGTCCGCGACGACCAGCCGGCCGCCGTCGGCGAGGGCGAGGGTGCCGTCGGGGGCGGCGAGGACGACCTTCAGCTCGGGGTCGGTCAGGTCCTTCAGGTTCTCGACCTTCTCCGGATTGCCCTCCCCGGTGGCGATGACGAGACGGTTCCTCGCGATGACGATGGGGGCTGCGGTGTCGGACTTCAGCCCGTCCATCGTCTTCGTGTCCGCGGTGACCCGGGCATCGGCGGGTGCGCCCTGCTTCACCTGGGCGGCGAGTTACTGGGATCCGGCGAAGGGGAACGTCACCTTCGTACCCGGGTGTTACTTCTCGTGCGCGGCGCCTGCGGTCTTGAACACATCGGTGAGCGAGGCCGCGGCCGGCACCGTCAGCCGGGCCCCGGGGCGCCGGAGGCCGCCGCGGACTCACCTGCGGAGTCCTTCTTGTTGCCGTCACCGTTGCCGCAGGCGGCGAGCGGGACCAGCAGTGCGGCGGTCACGATGACGGCAGCGGTGCGGCGCCTGGTGAGGGTGGTCGTCGTGTCTGCGGGGCTCCTTGGAGCTGATGCGCGTCGTAGGTGATGCGCGATCAGGCGCGGTCGATGTGCACGTTGGTGGACTTCACGCGAGCGGTGGCCTGCATGCCGACCTCCAGTCCGAGCTCCTCGACGGCCTCCCGGGTGAGCAGCGACACCAGCCGGTGCGGGCCTGCCTGGATCTCGACCTGGGCCGCGACATCGCCGAGCTTCACTCCGGTGACGATGCCCGGGAAGGCGTTGCGGGCCGACGTGTACGAGGTCTCGTCCTCGCCTCCCCCGCCCTGGCCGATCTCGATGGAGAACGCGGCCAGATCACGGCCGTCGATGAGCCTGCGGCCGCCTTCGTCACGGTGGGTCGCGACCCTTCCGGCGTCCGCCCAGCGACGGGCCGTGTCGGGGCTGACCCCCAGCAGACGTGCCGCCTGCCCGATTGTGTAGGACTGCATGTGCGACAAGATATTCGAATTTATATCGCAGCTGCAATCCATCTGGCTGATCTGTGGAGCAAATGCCGGGTGTGCTGGAGGAAGCGCCAAGGCTGGGATCCAGGTCGGTTACGCGACCGTGCGTGAAGGATCAAGCGCGCTCGGAGAGGGCAAGGTCACAGACGGAGCCCCTGCTGCTCGTCTGAGACCTGACCTAGCATCTGGGCATGACGGTCCTGCCTGCTGACGGGCTTTCGTTGGCCGCCGAATTCCCTCACCCCGCCCATGAGCAGTGGCAAAGCCTAGTCGAAGGCGTGCTGCGCAAGTCGGGCAAGGATGTTGTGGGTTCGGCAGCCGAGGAAGCGCTGTCCACCACGGTGGAGGACGGGCTCATCACCCGCCCCCTCTACACCTCGCGCGACAGCGCGCCCGATGCCGGATATCCGGGCTTCGCCCCCTTCACCCGCGGCGGCAAGGCCGAGGGCAATGCGGCGGGCGGCTGGGACGTACGGCAGCGCCACACCCTGTCGGATCCTGCACGCCTCAACGAGGCGGTGCTCGCCGACCTGGAGAACGGTGTCACTTCACTGTGGCTGACCGTGGGCAGTACCGGTGGCGTTCCGGTGTCCGCTCTGGCGCGGGCGCTGGACGGCGTCTATCTCGATCTGGCTCCTGTGGCGCTCGACGCCGGCAGCGAATTCGACGCTGCGGCGACGGAATTGCTGCGGCTCTACACGGAGCGGGGCGTCGGCGCGCAGACCGCGCGCGGCAACCTCGGCGCCGACCCGCTCGGGCAGGCCGCCCGCAGTGGTGCCGAACCCGGCCTGACGACGGCGGTCCACTGGGCACAGCGGTGTGCGCGGGAGTATCCCGGACTGCGGGCCCTGACCATCGACGCGCTGCCCTACCACGAGGCCGGCGGCTCGGCCGCCGAGGAGCTGGGCGCTTCGCTGGCTACCGGTGTCGCCTATCTGCGGGCGCTGACGGAGGCCGGGCTCCCGGTCGAAGAGGCATGTGCTCAGCTGGAGTTCCGGTACGCGGCTACGGCCGATCAGTTCCTGACCATCGCCAAGCTGCGGGCCGCACGGCGGCTGTGGGCCCGGGTGGCCGAGGTCTGCGGGGCCGCTGACGCCGGGGCGCAGCACCAGCACGCGGTGACGTCCTCGGTGATGATGACGCGGCGCGATCCCTGGGTGAACATGCTGCGGACGACGCTGGCATGTCTGGGAGCGGGTGTCGGCGGGGCCGACTCCGTCACCGTGCTGCCGTTCGATCACGCCCTGGGCCTGCCGGACGCGTTCGCCCGGCGGATCGCCCGTAATACGTCGACGATCCTGCTGGAGGAGTCGCATCTGGCCCGGGTGATCGACCCGGCGGGCGGTTCCTGGTACGTGGAACGGCTCACCGCCGAACTCGCCGACGCCGCCTGGGCGTTCTTCCAGGAGATCGAGCGGTCGGGTGGCCAGGCGGCCGCTCTGCGCTCGGGAATGATCGGCGAGCGTCTCGCGGCCACATGGGCGGCCCGCAGCAAGGACCTGGCGCGGCGCAAGGAGCCGGTCACCGGGGTCAGCGAGTTTCCGCATCTGGCGGAGCGCCCGGTGGCGCGCGAGGCGGCCCCCGCCGAGGTGTCCGCCACGGCATCGGGCGGTCTGCCCAGGGTCCGTCGTGATGAGGCGTTCGAGGCACTGCGCGCCCGGTCGGACGCGCATCTCGCCGCGACCGGGCAGCGGCCGCGGGTGTTCCTCGCCGCGCTCGGCCCGGCCGCGGCCCACACCGCGCGGGCGTCGTTCGCCTCGAACCTGTTCCAGGCGGGCGGAATCGAACCGGTCCACGATCCGGTCTCGGTCGACGCGGCAACGGCCGCCGACGCGTTCAGGGCCGGCGGGGCCACCGTGGCGTGCCTCTGCTCCAGCGACACGCTCTACGCCGAGCAGGCCGGGGCGGTCGCCGAGGCACTGGGTTCGGCCGGCGCCCAGTGGGTGTTCCTCGCGGGCCGGCCCGGCGAGTACGCCGGTGTCGACGAGTACGTCTTCGCGGGCTCCGATGTGGTGGCCGTGCTCTCTTCCCTTCTCGACCGTATGGGTGTGGCGTGATGCGTATCCCTGACTTCTCCGACATCGAGCTCGGACCGGGCGGCGCCGCCGAGGTGTCCGAGGACCAGTGGCGTGCCTCGGTGAAGGAGTCCTCCGGCAGTTCCGACGGCGATCTGCTGTGGGAGACCCCGGAGGGCATCGCGGTCAAGCCGCTGTACACCGGGCGCGACGTGGAGGGGCTCGACTTCCTCGGTACGTATCCGGGCATGGCCCCGTATCTGCGGGGCCCGTATCCGACGATGTACGTCAACCAGCCCTGGACGATCCGGCAGTACGCCGGGTTCTCCACGGCCGAGGAGTCCAACGCCTTCTACCGCCGCAACCTCGCGGCCGGGCAGAAGGGCCTCTCCGTCGCCTTCGACCTGCCGACCCACCGCGGCTACGACAGCGACCACCCGCGGGTGACCGGCGACGTCGGCATGGCGGGCGTGGCGATCGACTCGATCTACGACATGCGTCAGCTCTTCGACGGCATCCCGCTGGATCGGATGTCGGTGTCGATGACGATGAACGGTGCGGTGCTTCCCGTACTCGCGCTGTACATCGTGGCCGCCGAGGAGCAGGGCGTTGCGCCCGAGAAGCTGGCCGGGACCATTCAGAACGACATTCTGAAGGAGTTCATGGTCCGCAACACCTACATCTATCCGCCGAAGCCCTCGATGCGGATCATCTCCGACATCTTCGCGTACACCTCGCAGAAGATGCCGCGCTACAACTCGATCTCCATCTCGGGCTATCACATCCAGGAGGCGGGTGCGACCGCCGATCTGGAGCTGGCGTACACCCTCGCGGACGGGGTGGAGTATCTGCGGGCCGGGCGGGACGCCGGGCTTGACGTGGACGCGTTCGCACCGCGGCTGTCGTTCTTCTGGGCGATCGGCATGAACTTCTTCATGGAGATCGCGAAGTTGCGGGCGGCCCGGCTGCTCTGGGCCAAGCTGGTCAAGGAGTTCGAGCCGAAGAACGCCAAGTCGCTGTCCCTGCGCACCCATTCACAGACGTCGGGGTGGTCGCTGACCGCGCAGGACGTTTTCAACAACGTCACCCGGACCTGTGTGGAGGCGATGGCCGCCACCCAGGGGCACACCCAGTCGCTGCACACCAACGCGCTCGACGAGGCCCTCGCCCTGCCGACGGACTTCTCGGCGCGGATCGCCCGGAACACCCAGCTGCTGCTCCAGCAGGAGTCGGGCACCGGCCGGGTCATCGACCCGTGGGGCGGCAGCGCGTACGTGGAGCGGCTGACCTACGACCTGGCGCACCGGGCCTGGCAGCACATCGAGGAGGTCGAGGCGGCGGGCGGCATGGCGCAGGCCATCGACGCGGGCATCCCGAAGCTCCGGGTGGAGGAGGCCGCGGCCCGTACCCAGGCGCGTATCGACTCCGGGCGCCAGCCGGTGATCGGGGTCAACAAGTACCGGGTGGAGACCGACGAGCAGATCGATGTGCTCAAGGTCGACAACTCCTCGGTGCGCACCCAGCAGATCGAGAAACTGCGCCGGCTGCGCGAGGAGCGCGACGAGTCGGCCTGCCAGGCCTCCCTGCGGGCGCTGACGGCGGCGGCCGAGCGGGCTCCCGGCCCCGGTCTCGAAGGCAATCTGCTGGCGCTCGCCGTCGACGCGGCACGCGCGATGGCGACCGTGGGCGAGATCTCGGACGCCTTGGAGAAGGTGTACGGGAGGCATGCGGGCCAGATCCGTACGATCTCCGGTGTGTACCGCAACGAGGCAGGTGATTCCCCTTCCGTGGACCGGACCCGGACGCTGGTGGACCGGTTCGAGCAGGCCGAGGGGCGCCGTCCGCGCATCCTGGTCGCCAAAATGGGGCAGGACGGCCACGACCGCGGCCAGAAGGTGATCTCGACGGCCTTCGCCGACCTGGGCTTCGACGTCGACGTCGGCCCGCTGTTCCAGACGCCGGCCGAGGTGGCACGGCAGGCGGTGGAGGCGGACGTGCACATCGTGGGCGTCTCCTCACTGGCCGCCGGACACCTCACGCTCGTACCGGCGCTCCGCGAGGAGCTGGCCGCCGAGGGCCGCGAAGACATCATGATCGTGGTGGGCGGGGTGATTCCGCCGCAGGACGTCGAGGCGCTGCACGAGGCGGGGGCGACGGCGGTGTTCCCGCCCGGCACGGTGATTCCGGATGCCGCGTTCGACCTGGTGACGCGGCTCGGCGCCGCGCTCGGCCACGAGCTGTGAGCCGCTGACCAAATGCCTGTGAAGATCGACATCGACAGCTATGCGAAGGGGGTCCTCGACGGGAAGCGGGCGTACATCGCGCGCGCGATCACTCTCGTCGAGTCCACCCGCCCCGATCACCGGGCGCTGGCCCAGCAGTTGCTGCGCGAGCTGCTGCCGCATTCCGGGAACGCCCGGCGTATCGGCATCAGCGGCGTGCCGGGGGTCGGGAAGTCCACCTTCATCGACGCGCTCGGCACGATGCTCACCGGGCTCGGTCACCGGGTCGCGGTGCTGGCCGTCGATCCCTCCTCCAGCCGTACCGGCGGCTCCATCCTGGGCGACAAGACCAGGATGGAGCGCCTCGCGGTGGACCCCGCGGCGTTCGTACGTCCCTCCCCCACCGCCGGGACGCTCGGCGGGGTGGCCAAGGCGACCCGGGAGTCCATCGTGGTGATGGAAGCCGCGGGATACGACGTGGTGCTGGTGGAGACGGTCGGCGTCGGCCAGTCGGAGACGGCGGTGGCCAATATGGTCGACACGTTTCTGCTGCTCACGCTGGCCCGTACCGGCGATCAGCTGCAGGGCATCAAGAAGGGCGTCCTGGAGCTGGCGGACGCCATCGCGGTCAACAAGGCGGACGGCCCGCACGAACGCGACGCACGCGCGGCCGCGCGTGAACTGGCGGGCGCGCTGCGGCTGATGCACCCGGCGGACGTGGCCTGGACGCCCCCGGTCCTCACCTGCAGCGCCCGTGAGTCGACGGCTCTCGACACGCTGTGGGAGCGGCTGGAGCAGCACCGTACGCTGCTCGAATCGACCGGCCGGCTCGCCGCGAAGCGGCGTGACCAGCAGGTCGACTGGACCTGGACGATGGTGCGGGACGAGCTGCTGGAAAGTCTGCGCGGCCATCCGGAGGTGCGCGCGCTCACTCCGGGTCTTGAACAGCGGGTACGGAACGGCGAGTTGACGGCCACGCTGGCGGCCGAGCAGATCCTGGGGGTGTTCCGGGGCACGGCCTCGGCGGCGGAGGGCGGTGACCCTGCGGGCTGACTCGACGAAGGTCCTAGAGATCGAGCTGGTACTCGACCGACTTGTGCGTCGGCTCGTAGCCGAGTGCGTCGTTGACGCTCCGCATGTACGTGTTGCTGTCCGCGGTGTCCGCCAGCAGCCCGTCGAGGGCCGGGTGGCGCTCGCGGGCCTGCAGGATGGACTGCGCCTTCATCCACCGTGCGAGGCCGTGCCCCCGGTGTTCGGGGAGGACTCCGGTGCCGTAGTGCTGGCCGTCGCCCTTTCCGGCGCCCGGAACGACCAGCTCGGTGAAGCCCGCGATGGTGGAGTCGCACTCGTCGACCGCGGCAACGGTGTGGAGCAGCTCGCCGCGTGCCGCGACGGCCGCTGCCGCGGCACGGACCCGGTCCACGTCCCAGATGACCGCGCCGTAGTCGGTGTCGTCCATCGGCATGTCGTCCATGGCACGGCGCGATGCGGCGAACGTCGGCGCAAGCTCGTCCGGGACGGTGCCGTCCCAGGACACCAGGCGATATCCCGGATGCGGCTGCCCGACGATCCCGCTCAGAGCCCCGGTGTCGGCCTTCGACAGCAGAAGGCGGGCATACGTCAGGGTCAGCACCTTGCGCAGCCCTTTGGCCCGCAGGAAATGATCACCGGGGGAACCGGCCTCGACCTGCGTGATGACGCTGCGTCGGCCCTCCTCGCGGGCAGCGGCGACCGCGGCGTCCAGCAGCTGTGAGCCGATGCCGCCCCGGCGCTCCGCCGGGTGGACGTGGAGTTCCAGTTCGGCAAGGTGGTCCTGGCCCTCGCGGGTGAAGACGCGCAGGAACGCAGAACCGACGGGGCTGCCCGCAGGGTCGGACGCCAGCCACGCCAGCCGGTGGCTCGTGCCGGCGCGGTCGGGGTCGGTCAGTGCGGTGATGCGTATCGACAAGGTGACTCCTTTGCGCCGAGGGCGCCGGTCAGGACGGGTGAGCGGGCGTGCGGCCCGGAGAACCACATCACTCCGCGAGCCCCACTGCAACCGGTTATCGCAGCCGTTGCCGCCGACCCGGCATGTGTACCGTGGTACGGTGCAGTTGGTACATGTGTACGCCTCGATGTGAGGCGCCGGTGCCGATTCACCCTCGTGGAGCTGCTGCGCCCGTCCTTGCTGACCGGCGATCCAGCTTTCCCGCACCACTTCTTCCAGTCCGGTACGGGCTGTCCCCGTCCGGGCTTTCCTGCCCACCGTCCGGGGCGTGATCTCTTCCGCCCCCATGCCGTCCGGGCCCCTTCATTCGCCATGTCCGCGAAAGGACCACTCCATATGACCAGCACCCTCGAACACCCCGTCGCTCAGCAGGAATTGCCCACCGAGGCCGTCGGCGTCCTCGACATCACGCACCAGGGGCACGGCGCACTGCGCGTCCGTGGCGGCCACCCCTCCCCCGGCGACGTACAGGTCTCCGCCGCCCTGATCCGCCGCCACGGCCTGCGCAAGGGCGATGTCGTCGAAGGCTCCTGCGACCGGCCCCGCACCCTGTCCGGGGTCTCACGGGTCAACGGCCGTTCCCCGCAGGCGCTGCGCGGCCGGCCCCACTTCCGTGATCTCACCCCGCTCCACCCCCGGCAACGGCTGCGCCTGGAAACACCGTCCGGCAGTCCGGCGATGCGCCTCGTCGACCTGGTCTCCCCGATCGGCATGGGGCAGCGCGGACTCATCGTCGCGCCGCCCAGGACCGGCAAGACGGTGCTGCTGCAACAGGTCGCCGCAGCCGTCGCCGCCAACCATCCCGAGTGCCATCTGATGGTGGTGCTGCTCGACGAACGCCCCGAGGAGGTCACGGACATGCGCCGGTCCGTACGGGGCGAGGTGCTCGCCTCGACGTTCGACCGGCCCGCGAAGGAGCACATCGCGCTCGCCGAACTCGCGGTCGAACGCGCCAAGCGCCTGGTCGAACAGGGCCAGGACGTCGTCATCCTGCTGGACTCCCTCACCCGGCTGTGCCGCGCCCACAACAACGCGTCAGCCGCGGGCGGACGCACCCTGAGCGGCGGCGTCGACGCAGCTGCCCTGGTCGGCCCCAAGCGGCTCTTCGGCGCCGCACGCCTCACCGAGGAGGGTGGCTCCCTCACCATCCTGGCCACCGCGCTGGTGGAGACCGGCTCCCGCGCCGACGACTACTTCTTCGAAGAGCTCAAGAGCACCGGCACATGGAACTCCGGCTCGACCGCACACTGGCGGACAGGCGCACCTACCCGGCCGTGAACATCCCGGCGTCCGGCACCCGGCGTGATGAACTCATCGTCTCTGAAGACGAGTTGAGGGCGGTACGTGGACTGCGGCGCGCGCTGCACTCCAGGGACCCGCAGACAGCACTCGAAACGCTGCTGGACCGGATCCGGCACACTCCGGACAACGTGGCCTTCCTCCGTACGGTCCACCGCACCGTCCCGGATGCCTGAGCCTGCCCGAGCGGGGCCGGACGGCGGAATAGCATGGACCGCCCTTGCATGATCCGTCCCTCACGAGCACAGGGAGAGCAGGCACATGGAATTCCGCCGACTCGGCCGCAGCGGTCTGACCATCAGTGAGATCGCTTACGGAAATTGGCTCACTCACGGCTCCCAGGTGGAGGAGGACGCGGCAGCCGCCTGTATCCGCGCCGCCCTCGACGCCGGGATCACCACCTTCGACACGGCGGACGTCTATGCCGAGACGCGGGCCGAAGCCGTCCTGGGCCGGGCGCTCAAGAACGAGCGCCGCGAGGGACTTGAGGTGTTCACCAAGGTCTACTTCCCGACCGGCCCCGGGCACAACGACCGGGGACTCGGCCGCAAGCACATCATGGAGTCCATCGACAACTCGCTGCGCCGCCTGCAGACGGATTACGTGGACCTGTACCAGGCGCACCGCTACGACCACTCGACCCCGCTGGAAGAGACCATGGAGGCGTTCGCCGATGTCGTCCGCTCCGGCAAGGCCCTCTACATCGGCGTTTCGGAGTGGACGGCCGACCAGCTCCACGCCGCACATGGGCTGGCCCGCGAACTGCAGGTGCCGCTGATCTCCAACCAGCCGCAGTACTCGGCGCTGTGGCGGGTCATCGAGGGCGAGGTGGTGCCCGCGTCCGAGGAGCTGGGCATCGGTCAGATCGTCTGGTCGCCGATCGCTCAGGGCGCCCTCACAGGCAAGTACAAGCCCGGTGCGCCACTCCCGGCCGGCTCTCGGGCGACGGACGAAAAGGGCGGCGCGAGCATGGTCGCCGGCTGGCTCCGCGACGACGTGCTGGAGCGCGTCCAGCGGCTGCGGCCGCTCGCCGACCAGGCCGGTCTGAGTCTTGCCCAACTCGCGGTCGCCTGGGTGCTGCAGAACTCCAATGTCTCCGCCGCGATCATCGGCGCCTCCCGGCCCGAGCAGGTGACGGAGAACGTCGGGGCGGCGGGTGTGACACTCGACGCGGAGCTGCTGAAGGGCATCGACGACATCCTGGACCCGGTGGTGGAACGGGATCCCGGGCTGACGGCCGGGCACGAGAGCAACAGCTGATTCGACCGGCCGCAGGTGTGGGGCAGGGGCCGCCGTTCCGGCGGGCCCTGCCCCGTCATTCGGACGCTCGGGGCGAACCGGTGGCGTGCCGCCGCCCGGCATCGGTCACAACGGCCCGGTTTCGTGGGTCACTTCCTTGACACGTCGCGACAGAGGAATGTGGCCGATGGACGAACAGGAACTTCTGGCGGCCCGCTTCGAGGAGCACCGGCCCCGGCTACGGGTCGTGGCCTTACCGGATGCTCGGCTCCTTCAGCGAAGCGGAGGACGCCGTCCAGGGCACCTGGCCGCGGCTCAACAGCACCGGCACCCGCGAGGTGGAGAACCTCGGCGGGTGGCTGACGACAGTGGTGGGGCGGGTCTGCCTCAACATGCTGCGCTCACGCGGCACGCGGCGCGAGGACTCCTGGGACGCCGACCTGCCCGACGCGGTCGCGGGCGACGAGACCGGAATCGGCCCGGAGCAGCAGGCGGTGTTGGCCGACTCGGTCGGCCAGGCCATGCTCGTGGTGCTCGACACGCTCGCCCCCGCCGAGCGGCCGGCATTCGTCCTGCATGACATGTCCGCCGTGCGCTTCGACGAGATCGCGCCCGCCATGGAGCGAACCCCGGCGTTTGCTCGCCGCTTCGGCGGGCGTTCTGTCCGTCGGAGGTATGTCCCGCACCGGCCGGGAAATGTGACCGGTGCGGAGGCGGATTCTTTTCCGAGCGGTGCGCGGATCTCTTTTCCGAGCTGTACGAGGTCAGGTGCCGGTGTGCAGTGAGGCGGTGTGCTCGCGGACCTGCGCCGGTGTGAGATAGGCATCCGTGTACTCGAAGTCGCGCAACTTGGCCGGATTCCGGGCCTGGAAACCGGTGCGTACGAAGTCGTCGCCCGCGATGGCGTTGAGCATCCAGTTGGTCATGACCCGTGCCTTGGCCACATTCGTCCGCAGCGCCGACCAGTGGTAGCCGCGGGCCACCGCTTGCGCGACGATTCCGTGCATCTCGACGCCGAGAGGCTTGGAGACCGCGTCCTTGCCGCCGAGATCCACGACCAGACCGAGATCCTTGTGGACGTACGGCTTCAACGGCTGGTGCCGCAGCGTGGCGATGAGGTTGTCGGCGAGCCTGCGGCCCTGGCGCATGGCGTGCTGCGCGGTGGGCGGGCAGACCGCCCCGTCGCCCTTGCTCAGGTCCGGTACGGCCGCGGCGTCGCCGAGCGCGAAGATGCCGTCGAAGCCCGGCAGGTTCATCTCGGGTGTCACCGCCAGCCGGCCGCGTACGGTCTCCGCGTCGAATGTGGCGACCAGCGGACTCGCGGTGACTCCCGCCGTCCAGATCAAGGTGCGGCAGGGCACCACCCGGCCGTCGGTGAAGGTGACCTTCTCCGGCCCGGCCTCGGCGACGGAGACGCCGAGCGACACCTCGATGCCCCGTGCGCGCAGTACTTCCAGGGCGCTCCGGCCGAGCTTGTCCCCGAGTTCGGGCATCAGCTTCGGGGCGATGTCGATGAGATGCCACTTGATCAGCTTCGGGTCGAGCCGTGGGTAGCGCTTGACTGCGTTGGTGGTGACGCGCTGCAGACAGGCGGCCGTCTCGGTGCCCGCGTATCCGCCGCCGACCACTACGAACTGCAGGCGCGAAGCCCGCTCGTTCTCGTCGTGGCTGGCGTCCGCGAGGTCGAGCTGAGCGATCACGTGGTCACGTGCGTACGCCGCCTCGGCCAGCGTCTTCATACCCTGGGCGTTGTCGAGCAGGCCGGGGATGTCGAAGGTACGGGTGACGCTCCCGGGGCTGAGCACGATGTAGTCGTAGGGCTCGTAGACGACCTCGTCGGTGATCTTGCGAATGACGCAGATCTTCGCCTTGGGGTCCACTCCGATGGCCCCGCCCGGGATGATCCGGGTGCGGTGCTTGCGGCTGCGGCGCAGCGACACCGCGACCGACTGCGGGGTGAGCACACCTGCCGCGACCTGGGGCAGCAGGGGCAGATAGAGCTGGTACGAGAACGGGGCGACGAGCGCGATCTCCGCCTCGCCCGGGATCAGCCCGCGCTCCAGTCGGCGTACGCACTCCACCCCGGCGAAACCGGCGCCGACAACGAGAATCCTGGGTCGTGCCACAGTGTTCGTCCCTTCTCGGGCCCGCACGGTCGTCCGTTCGCCTGCCCCGTCGCACGCGCCCGTCATCTCACATCTTTACGAGCCGCATCCGACTTCGCCCGCTGGGACCGGCGGACGGACGACACCACCGGGTCAGCGGACCAGGAGGGTGACCGCTGTGCAGGTGCCGCCGACCACGCCCACGAGCACGACACCGGCAGCCACACAGCGCGCCTTGAGCCTGCGGTAGCGCGCGTCGTATTCGCCGCGCAGCTCGGTGGCGCGGGCGGAGATCCGGCAGAGCATCGCCCGCGACGCGGCGAGGCGGTCCGCGGTGTAGACCCGTGCCACGTCCTCACGCTGTGCCGTGGTGAGCCAGGGCAGCTCGTCGGTGAAGCGGCCGGCCTGTCGTCGCGCCTCCTCGATCTCGGCGTTCCACAGCAGATAGCCCTCCAGCTGTGCCAGACCGCGGGCGCTGTCCTTGTCGGGGTCCACTCGCTCCTCCTCTCCCGGGGCCGCCGTGCTCACGCCTGCTTGTCCCCCGGGGTCCACGTCGTCCCGGTGTCGGGACGGTTGAGGGCTCCGTCGAGGGCGCGCACCGAGGGGTGATGCAGGTCGAACGCCGGGGATTCGGAACGGATCCGCGGCAGCGTGAGGAAGTTGTGCCGCGGCGGCGGGCAGGAGGTCGCCCACTCCAGCGAACGGCCGAAGCCCCACGGGTCGTCGACCTCGACCTTCCTGCCGTACTTGGCGGTCTTCCACACGTTGTAGAAGAACGGCAGCATCGACAGGCCGAGCAGGAACGAGGAGATCGTCGAGATCGTGTTCAGCGCGGTGAAACCGTCGACGGCGAGGTAGTCCGCGTAACGACGCGGCATGCCCTCGGCACCCAGCCAGTGCTGCACCAGGAACGTGCCGTGGAAGCCCACGAACAGCGTCCAGAACGTGATCTTGCCGAGCCGCTCGTCCAGCATCTTGCCGGTGAACTTCGGCCACCAGAAGTGGAATCCGGCGAACATCGCGAAGACCACGGTGCCGAAGACGACGTAGTGGAAATGCGCGACGACGAAGTACGAGTCCGAGACGTGGAAGTCCAGCGGGGGCGACGCCAGGATGACGCCGGTCAGACCACCGAAGAGGAACGTCACCAGGAAGCCGATGGACCAGAGCATCGGTGTCTCGAAGGACAGCGATCCCTTCCACATCGTGCCGATCCAGTTGAAGAACTTCACACCGGTCGGTACCGCGATGAGGAACGTCATGAACGAGAAGAACGGCAGCAGCACACCGCCGGTGACGTACATGTGGTGCGCCCACACGGTCACGGAGAGGCCCGCGATGGCGATCGTGGCACTGACCAGACCGATGTAGCCGAAGATCGGCTTACGGCTGAAGACAGGAATGATCTCGCTGACGATCCCGAAGAATGGCAACGCAATGATGTACACCTCCGGATGGCCGAAGAACCAGAAGAGGTGCTGCCAGAGCAGCGCGCCGCCATTGGCCGCCTCGAAGACGCGCGCCCCGAACTTGCGGTCCGCCTCCAGCACCAGAAGTGCCGCCGCCAGCACCGGGAAGGCCAGCAGGACCAGCAAACCGGTCAGCAGCACGGTCCACACGAACATCGGCATCCGGAACATCGTCATGCCGGGTGCGCGCAAGCAGATGATCGTGGTGATGAAGTTGACCGAACCGAGGATCGTGCCGAAGCCGGAGAAGGCCAGACCCATGATCCACATGTCGCTGCCGATGCCCGGCGAGCGGACCGCGTCGGTCAGCGGGGAGTAGGCGAACCAGCCGAAGTCGGCCGCGCCGCTCGGGGTGAGGAAGCCGGCCACCACGATGATCGAGCCGAAGAGGTACAGCCAGTACGCGAACATGTTCAGCCGCGGGAACGCCACATCGGGCGCGCCGATCTGCAGCGGCATGATCCAGTTGGTGAATCCGGCGAACAGCGGCGTCGCGAACATCAGCAGCATGATCGTGCCGTGGATCGTGAACGCCTGGTTGAACTGCTCGTTCGAAAGGATCTGGATCCCGGGACGGGCCAGCTCGGCGCGCATGACCAGGGCCAGCACACCGCCGACGATGAAGAAGGCGAACGATGTGAGCAGGTACAGCGTGCCGATCGTCTTGTGGTCGGTGGTGGTCAGCCACTTGATGACGACGTTTCCCGGTTCCTTGGCATGGACCGGAAGCTCGTTCGCGTACGCCTCCTCTTCCTCGGCTGCCCCTGTTGTGCCCGTCGTCGTCACTGGGACGCTCCTTCGATTGTCATTCGCGAGTGGACTGAGCACCCGGCTGGGGCGCCGTCTCCACCGGGCCGGCCGACAGGCCGACCCCGCGCGCGTCACGCCAGATTCCAGGTGCAGCAAATCAGCCGCGGGGCCACTATGTGCGGCCCTGCGCCCGCCGTCGCGTGACTTTCACTCGTCAGGGCGTCCTCGGGTCGGGTCCTCGGCCCCCTCGCACACGGCCGATGCCGGTGCGGCCTTCCACATCGGTGATGGCCGTCTCGGAGCAGCCCGAACTCCCGCACCGCCCAACGTTGTTACCGAGGAAGCCGGTGAACGCCCGGATCGGTGACCGGCCCTGGGCGACCCGGCTGTCGCTCAGGCCAGCCCGCCCGTCGCGCGCACATTCTGGCCCGTGATCCACCGGCCGTCGTGGCCGGCCAGGAAGGCAACCACATCAGCCACATCCGCGGGTTCGCCCAGTCGGCCGAGGGGAGTCATGCCGGCGACTGCCTCAAGCGCCTGCGGCTGGTTGGTTCCGCGCAGCAGCTCGGTGTCGGTCGCGCCGGGCGAGACGGTGTTGACCGTGATCCCGCGCGCTCCGAGTTCGTGGGCGGCAATGGCCGTGAGTTGCTCGACCGCCCCCTTGCTGGCGGCGTACGCGGAGATGCCGCGGCCCGGCCGCACGGTGTTCGCCGTGGAGATGTTCACGATGCGGCCGCCGTCGCGCATCCGCCGGGCCGCATGACGGATCGTCATGAAGACCGCTCTGGTGTTGACCGTCATCACCTTGTCGAACACCGCCGGGTCGGTGTCCGCGATGAGGGACGGGGTGAGGCACAGTGCGGCGTTGTTCACCAGGATGTCCAGGCCGCCCAGCTGTGCCTCGGCGGCTTCCATCAGCTGCTCCGGCGCGTCCGGGTCCGCGAGATCGAGACGGATGGCCCAGGCCTTGCCACCGTTGTCCTGCACCGTGCGGACGACCTCTTCGGCTGCGTCGTCGCTGGTGGCGTAATTGAAGACCACGTGGGCCCCGTCTCGGCACAGGCGCTCGACGATCGCGCGGCCGATGCCCCGCGATCCTCCGGTGACCACAGCGTTCCTGCCTGTCAGCACGGTCTCTCCCCCTCGAAGAGCAGTTGATCCGGATCATTCGAACCTACCTGCACAGCGGCTCCCTGTACGCGATTGCGCGGAGAACCGTCGGCGCCGGCCAAGCGTCTTCGAGTGCCGGCCCGGAATACGGAACCGCCCCGGCCGGGCATGGAGCCGACCGGGGCGGGAGGGGTGCGGGGGCGCTTGGCTGCGCCCCCTTCCGTAGCTGTTTCGTCAGCGGATGCTGGCGATGGCCTGCGTGAATGTCGCCGACGGACGCATGATGGCCGAGGCCTTGGCCGGGTCGGGCTGGTAGTAGCCACCGATGTCGGCCGGCGAGCCCTGCACCGCGATCAGCTCATCGACGATGGTCTGCTCCTGCTCCCCCAGCGTCTTCGCGAGCCCGGCGAACGCCTGCGCGAGCTGCGCGTCGTCGGTCTGCTGCGCCAGCTCCTGGGCCCAGTAGAGGGCCAGGTAGAAGTGGCTGCCGCGGTTGTCGATGCCACCGAGGCGACGGGTCGGCGACTTGTCCTCGTCGAGGAAGGTCGCGGTCGCGCGGTCGAGGGTGTCGGCGAGCACCTGGGCGCGCGCGTTGTCCGTCGTCTGCGCGAGGTGCTCGAAGCTGGCGGCCAGCGCGAAGAACTCACCCAGGCTGTCCCAGCGCAGGTAGTTCTCCTTGATGAGCTGCTGGGCGTGCTTCGGGGCGGAGCCGCCGGCGCCCGTCTCGAACAGGCCGCCGCCGCCCATGAGCGGGACGATCGAGAGCATCTTCGCGCTGGTGCCCAGCTCGAGGATCGGGAACAGGTCGGTCAGGTAGTCACGCAGCACGTTGCCGGTGACCGAGATGGTGTCCTCGCCGCGGCGGATGCGCTCGATCGAGAAGGCGGTCGCCTTCTCCGGCGACATGATCTCGATCCGCAGGCCGTCGGTGTCGTGGTCGGCGAGGTACGTCTTCACCTTGGCGATCAGCTGCGCGTCGTGGGCGCGGTCCTCGTCGAGCCAGAACACGGCCGGGACGCCGGCGGCGCGGGCGCGGGTGACGGCGAGCTTGACCCAGTCCTGGATCGGCAGGTCCTTGGCCTGGCACATGCGGAAGATGTCGCCCGCACCCACGGCCTGGTCCAGCACGACGTTGCCGCTGCCGTCGACGACCCGCACCGTTCCGGTGGTGGGGATCTCGAAGGTCTTGTCGTGGCTGCCGTACTCCTCGGCCTTCTGCGCCATCAGGCCGACGTTGGACACCGAGCCCATGGTCGACGGGTCGAAGGCGCCGTTGGCGCGGCAGTCGTCGATGACGACCTGGTAGACACCCGCGTAGCTGCTGTCGGGGAGCACCGCGAGGGTGTCGGCCTCCTGGCCGTCCGGGCCCCACATGTGACCGGAGGTGCGGATCATGGCCGGCATGGAGGCGTCGACGATGACATCGCTCGGTACGTGCAGGTTGGTGATGCCCTTGTCGGAGTCGACCATGGCCAGCGCGGGGCCTTCGGCGAGCTCTGCCTCGAAGGACGCCTTGATCTCGGCGCCCACGTGCGGCACCGAGTCCAGGCCCTTGAGGATGCCGCCGAGGCCGTCGTTCGGGGAGAGACCGGCCGCTGCGAGCACATCGCCGTACTTGGCGAAGGTGTTCGGGAAGAACGCGCGGACCACGTGGCCGAAGATGATCGGGTCGGAGACCTTCATCATGGTGGCCTTGAGGTGGACGGAGAACAGCACGCCCTCGGCCTTGGCGCGGGCGATCTGCGCGGTGAAGAACTCGCGCAGGGCCGCGACGCGCATGACCGCCACGTCGACGACCTCGCCCGCGAGCACCGGCACCGACTCACGCAGAACGGTGGTGCTGCCGTCGTCGCCCGCGAGCTCGATACGCAGCGAACCGGCCTCTGTGGTGACCGTGGACTTCTCGGTGGAGCGGAAGTCGTCGACGCCCATGGTGGCGACGTTCGTCTTCGAGTCGGCCGACCAGGCGCCCATGCGGTGCGGGTGCGTCTTGGCGTAGTTCTTGACCGAGGCGGGGGCACGGCGGTCGGAGTTGCCCTCGCGCAGCACGGGGTTCACCGCGCTGCCCTTGACCTTGTCGTAGCGCGCGCGGACGTCCTTGTCCTCATCGGTCTGCGGGTCGTCCGGGTAGTCCGGAAGCGCGTAGCCCTGTGCCTGCAGCTCGGCGATGGCAGCCTTCAGCTGCGGGATCGAGGCCGAGATGTTCGGCAGCTTGATGATGTTGGCCTCGGGCGTCTTGGCCAGCGCACCGAGCTCGGCGAGCGCGTCGTCGATGCGCTGGCTCTCCTGGAGACGCTCGGGGAAGCCGGCGATGATACGCCCGGCCAGGGAGATGTCACGGCTCTCGACATTGACCCCGGCCGTCGAGGCGTACGCCTGGACCACGGGCAAGAACGAATACGTCGCCAGGGCCGGGGCCTCGTCGGTATGTGTATAGATGATGGTCGAGTCAGTCACCCTGTGCTCCGCTCCACGTCTGCAACATTGCTTGACATCAAGATATCTCGTGATCGCTGCCGACTCGACAGGGCCCTGCCCCTGCTCCGGCGGGTGCCGAAACGGGCGCCGGGTTCAGGGACGTCCCGACGGCGGGACTTCTTCCCCGGGCGGCACCGGACCCGGCGGGGTGCCGTCGCCGAACGGCCGTCCACCCAGCTCTTCCCGGTGGTGCGGGGTCAGCCAGCCCGACAGATCGGGGCCGACGGGAACGATGCCGGTGGGATTGATGCCCGTGTGAACCCGGTAGTAGTGCTGCTTGATGTGGTGGAAATCGACCGTGTCGCCGAAACCGGGGGTCTGGTACAGATCCCTGGCGTACGCCCACAGGATCCGGTCCTCGGCCAGTTTCGAGCGGTTGCACTTGAAGTGTCCGTGGTAGACGGCGTCGAAGCGCACCAGTGTGGTGAACAGCCTGATGTCCGCTTCGGTGAGGGAATCACCGACGAGATAGCGCCGGTCCGCGAGTCGCTCGGACACCAGGTCCAGGCGGCGGAACACATCCTGGTACGCGGCTTCGTACTCGGACTGCTGCGCCGCGAAGCCCGCGCGGTACACACCGTTGTTGACCTCGCGGTAGATGCCCTGCATGACCTCGTCGATCTCGTCGCGCCGGGCTTCGGGATACAGGTCGGGCGCACCCTGCCGGTGCAGCGCGGTCCATTCGGTCGCGAAGTCCAGCGTGATCTGCTGGAAGTCGTTGGTGACGAGCCTGCCGCTGGGTACGTCGACGATCGCGGGCACGCTGACCCCGCCGGGGTAGTCCCGCTCCCGTGCGTTGTACGCCTCGCTGAGGTATCCGATGCCGAGCACGGAATCCCTGCCGCCCTCGTCCAGGGTGAAGCGCCAGCTGCGGTCGTCCTGGATCGGATCGGCGACGGCCAGCGAGAGGGCTCCCTCCAGCCCGAGGAGCCGACGGGACACGAGTGCGCGGCTCGCCCACGGGCAGGCGCGGCTGACGACCAGCCGGTAGCGGCCGGCCTCGACGGGCCAGCCGTCCCTGCCGTCGGCGGTGATGCGGTCGGCGAAATGGCTCCTGGACCGTTTGAAGGCCTTGTGCCCGTACTCCGCGTTGCCGTCGGTCTCTGTGCTGGTGGTCTCGTTCTCCTTCATCGCGTTCTCCCTACGGATGGCCTGCGGACGGACCGATGTGTACGAATCCTGCTGCGGCGCTCCCCGCGCACATCTGCCAGCCCGATGACCAGAGCGACCAGGACGAAGGCGACCGCGACGACGAGCCCGTGGTCGTACGCGGTGGCCCACCCGTCGCCGCCCAGTTGGGCGAAGAACACCGAGCCGACCGCCGCGATCCCGATCGCCGACCCGACGCGCTGGCCGGTCTGGAGGGTTCCGCCGGCACTCCCCGCGGTGGCCACCGGCACTTCGGAGAGGGTCAGTGTCTGGTTCGGGGCGATGACCAGGCCACTGCCGAGACCGGCCAGGAGCAGTGGGGCCGCCATCGCCCACCCCGCGCCCCGCCCGGGCACCAGATGCACGGCCAGTGCGGTGGCCGCCAGCCCCACGGCCACCGTGGTCAGCCCGGCCACGACGAGGGGGCGCCCGAATCGGCCGACCATTCGGCCGCCGGGGCTTGCCGCGACCGCCGCGCCCAGTGCGAAGGGTGTGATGGCGAGTCCCGCCTGCAGGGCGGAGTAGTGCAGTCCGCTCTGCAGGTAGAGCGTGGTGATGAAGAAGATCGAGGTGAATCCGGCGAAGTACAGCAGGATCAGCAGACAGCCCAGCCAGTAGGAGCGGACCCGGAAGAGCGACACGTCGACGACGGATTGCGTGCCGCGTCTGCCGCACCGGGACTCCCAGCCGACGAAAACGGCGAGCAGCGCCACGGCCACCAGGAGCAGCAGCCACTTCCGGTTGCCCGGCCACTGCTGCGACTGGACGAAGGGCAGCAGCAGAGCCAGTACACCCGCGCCGAGCAGCAGGACACCGAGGGGGTCCAGGTCACGCAGGCGAACGGGGCCGGCCGAGGGGGTGTCCGGGAGCAGGCGCCGGGCAAGCAGGAGGCAGACGGCACCGAGCGGCAGATTGACGTAGAACACCCAGCGCCAGCCCTCATGGGCCCCGGCCGCCTGGATCAGCAGCCCGCCCGACAGCGGGCCGACGGCGGTGGAGATGCCGACCACCGTGCCGAACATGCCGAAGGCCCGGCCGCGCTCCTCACCGGAGAACATCTGCTGGATCAGCGCAGAGATCTGTGGCGAGATCATGCCTCCGGCAAGGCCCTGGATGAGACGGGCGACCACCAGCCAAAGGCTGGACTGAGCGGCTCCGCAGGCTGCCGACGCCAGGGTGAACATGGCCAGACCGGCCATGAACACCACGCGGCGTCCCCGCGCGTCACCGAGCCGTCCGGCGGGGATGAGGAACAGGCCGAAGGCGAGGGAGTAGCCGGAGAGGACCCATTGCAGGTCGGACTCCGGGGTGTGGAGCCCTTCCCGGATCGACGGCAGGGCGACATTGACGATGGATACGTCCAGCAGAGTCATGAACCCCGCGATCAGACACACCGCGAGCGCCCGCCAGCGGCGCGGGTCCGGAGTGTCGGGGCCAGTGGCAGAGTGAGCATCCCACCCCGCAGTACCCCAGTGACCTGCACTCTCTGCCATGGCTCGCACCCTAGGACGAAGCACCCCGATACTCATCCCGGCAGGGCCGCGACGGCGGTTTTCCGGCATCCGTTTCAGTGGACGGGCAGCACCGGGCGCAGGAGACGGCCGTGTCCCAGGGGGCGGGAAACGGCCGTCGACGATCCGTGCGGGCTCCGGGCCCATGCCTTCGAGAACCGGCCTTTGGCCGGACGCGCCGTTCGCAGCTGCGGTGCGTTCACACTCCTGGCAGGCGGCGCGCGGACCGTCGCAGATGGAAGGCCCAGGTCGCCACCAGGCAGAGGCCGTAGTACCCGAGGAACGCCAGATATGCGGCCTGCCCGTTGTGTGTGTCCAGGAAGGACTGCCGGAAGGCCAGGTTGACCAGCACTCCGCCGAAGGCGCCGATCGCCCCTGCCACCCCGATCAGCGCCGTGGTCCGCAGCCTGGCGGCTGGTGACGCCGAGCGGGTGGGCGATATCGGCCCAGCTGGTTCCGGCTTCGCGGGCGGCCTCGATGAGGGACGGTTGCCGTGCCGCGAGCCGCCGACGTACGTCCCGCAGCAGAAGGAGGGCGTCCAGCGCCTCTCCCGGCCCGGCTGCGGCGGGTGCATTCCGTGCTGTCGGGTGTGCATGCCTGACGTACGGCGGCCTCGATCGCGCTGAGTGCAGTCGTGGCCGCGAGGAGAGAGGCCGGCAGGCCGGGTCCGCCCTCCGCCCACGGTCAACGGGAAGGGGGGTCCGTTGACGCCCATGAGATGGCAGGCGTTCCTCGAAGCGGTGAAGGAACGCGGCGCCCATCCCTCGCCCGAGGAGGCCGAGCGAGCCGCTCGCGTGGCCCTGTCGCTGCTCGGGGCACACCTGGTCGGCACGGAGCGAAGCGAGCTGGCCGCCCGGCTGCCCGAGACCTTCGCACTGATCCTCCTCAACCCGCTGAAGGCCGCGGAAACCCCTCACCCCCGAACGGCTCGTACGCGCCACCGCCGCGTGGATCGAGGGCGCCACCGAGCAGACCGCCGCGTGGGACACCGGCGCCGTTCTCAGTGTGGTGGCCGACGCCGGCGGCGAGGATCTGCTGCATCGCGTCCTGCTGCAACTTCCCCCCGGCTACGACCTGCTCTTCGGCCGCCCCGTGTCCGAATGAGAACCCGGCGGTTACGGTGCACCCTCACTGCTCCGTCCCACCGGGCCCCTGTCGAAGACCGCGGCACGCGTGATCTCGGCTGCCGTGTGTCATCCGGGTCCTGGCCAATGCAGTCAGCCCCGCTGTGGCACTGTGGACGATGCCGCAGGCCATCGGAGGCTGACGTGACTGTGCTCGTCTGGATCAATGAAGGCACCTGGCGGGCCGCAGTGGACGCTGCCCGCGCCCACGCCCGAGCCGGGGACGAGATCGCCTTGCTGCACGTCACCGGCGACGACGTCGCCGAAGCAGCCCACGGCGCATTCGTCGGTCTGCTGGGCCGTGGCCACCGCGGACGCGACCCCGGCGACCAAGTGGCGGCCCTGTCCGCGAGCGCAGCCGCCGAACTCTTGGATGCGGCCGCCGGCCGCCTGGACCGGCCCGCGGTGCGCCTCCAGGCCCACGGCCGTGCCGAAAGGGAGGTCGTCCGCGCCGCCGAGGGCGCCGACCTGCTCATCTGCGCACGCGACGGCGACCGCCACCGTCTGGGGCCCCGCAGCCTGGGCCCTGAGACGCGCTTCGTCGTCGACCACGCTCCTTGCCCGGTCCTGTTGGTCTGGCCCGAACCGCCGCCCGGCATCGACTCACTGCCACCGCACCCGCACCCGCCGCACCTCTGACGGCTCGGTCTTCTCGTCCGGTGCAATTGCCGGCGCGCTCCTCGTAGCCGAGCAAGGCACGCCAGAACGGCGTCACTTCAAAAGCGACGAGCCCGTCGATGGTGACGTGGACGGTGTGCGCAGATGGCACATCTGCACCCACGAACGACTGGGCGGTCGCCTATCCCAGGAACGCCCCGGTGGTCGTCACGAACCGGTCGGGATCGTCGAGCCATGGGAAGTGTCCGGCTCCGGACTGAATGACGAGTTCGGCGTTCGGGAACAGCTCGGTGAACTCGGCCATCGCGCGAGGAGGGGCACCCAGGTCGACCTCCCGAGCAGGTCCATCTTTTCGAGGCCCAAGTGCTCGCGCAGAGCGTCCACGTCATCGACAAGCCGGTCGCAACGGTACGAAGCGGCGTCCTCCGGCATCGCGGACTCGCCGGTGCCCCGGAGATCCAGCATGACCAACTGCCTGTGCGCGGAAAGGCCTCCGAGGTCGCCGAGGTAGGCGGAAGCCTGCATCGGCCCTCCGGGCAAGCAGACCACAGGAGCACCGTTTCCGAACACGTGATATGCAAGCTTGGTTCCGTCATGCGTGGAGAAGGTAGGCATGGCCAAGACCCCTTCAATAGCGTTCGGACAAAAACCGGGATTCCCGGCCCGCTCGAAAAACCGTGCGAGGCAACCCCGGCGTGCCACGGGAACTGATCTGAGCCCAGCCCCAGTTCTTGGAGCGATCAGTCAAGCCACATAGGCGGACAGCTTCAGTGTTTCGGCGAGTACCCGCCACAGCCCCCACGCGAGTACTCGGCTTGCGACGTTGCAGATCAATCCGTCGGTACATTCCGTCGGCTTGTTCTGCCAGGCGCTCACCGTCATGAAGTGCCAACCGAGGCTACGTGAGAAGGCGAACCGGATGTGGAGTCCGCTCCCCAAGGAATGCCCCGGGAGGGTCACGATCTGAAAGAAGTCGTCCTCGACGATTTCGACTCGAACGGGGTTTCCTCCCAGGAGTGAGCACTCGTCGCTCTCGCGGACCCGCCCCGCACAGCCGCCGCTCACGGGGAAGAGCCAGAAGTTGCTGGTGAGCTGGTCGCGCACGTCGTGCGGGCTGGTGAATGGGTGGAGTCCGAGGAAGT
This sequence comes from Streptomyces sp. NPDC048473, assembly GCF_043200155.1. Lineage (NCBI taxonomy): Bacteria > Bacillati > Actinomycetota > Actinomycetes > Kitasatosporales > Streptomycetaceae > Streptomyces > Streptomyces sp. NPDC048473. Next base: position 6,142 of record NZ_JBICXE010000009.1, on the reverse strand, counting down.
ACGTGTACCGGTAGAGCCAGTTCGAGCGATAGCAGGGACCGAAATCCGAACCGCAGTCCCCAGAAGCGGTTCCGGTGCTGCCTTGTGCCGCCCCACTCCCCTGCGTGCGCGGCCTGCTGCCCTCTCCGATGGCTGCCGAGCTCACCCGAATGGCATACGTGGCGGCCGCCGGAGCCAAAATCATCAGGGCCATGCCAAAAAGCACAGCAAGAGCCATACAGCGCGCAGACCGTGACTTCCGCACGTGCCGGGAACGCAGCTCCTCGATTTCTTCGGCCACCCTGCCGGTCATCCACTCACCACGCATGTCGCTGGGCAACGAAAATCCTCGACTGCAAACGCTGCACCGGGCCGATATCTACGAATTCAGACATCCACGCCTCCCGGGTGATTACGAGCCAAACGCACCCTACATTCGACATGACGGCCCGGCATTTCGTGGGGCCCGTGCGGGCTGGACCGTGAAAGAGGCGGACCCCCGCGCCGGCGGGAGGCCCCGGCCACCGCCGGTCGGAATGCCCGTGGCGCAGTCCGTGACCCACGGCGACGTTCCCTCAATACTGGGCCTGAGCCAACAGATCCCAACACCACCGAGCGGGCAAGGACCCGAGCCAGAGAGTCGGCTGCCGGTCTCACCTGGAGGTACACATGAGGATGCTCATCAACGTCCCGGAGTTTGGCGAGGCCGCAGGTCAAAGCCATGCTGGGGGCCCACTGGTCAGCAGAATCCCAGCATGATCCGGAGACGTGCACGTGGCGACACAACTCGTACGTGGGATGGGCAGCTTCTTCAAGAGCTGCGCCTGCGTCCGCCGGATCCGTTGTGCTCATCCCTATTCCATTCGCTACCGCGACGCTTCTGGCCGCCGGCGCGAGGAGACAGGGGTACGCAAAACAACAGACGGAACTCGACCGGATGACCAAGATCTACGAGGAGAAGCGGGGCACTCCACGCGCCCAGGCCGACCTCAAACATGAGATCGGGAAACAGCGATTCGGGGAATATTCCTCCCTGGGCACTTCGATCACGCCAGCCTTGATTCGTCTTCGGGGACTCGCCATTCCACAGGTGAGGTCTCGGGCGCCCCTCGGGGGTTCCCTGCGGTGCGGGTAACCGTTGGATCGCATGAAGTGTTGACGTGGGATATCTCCCACAAGGAGTGTCGATAGCGTCAGAAAAAAATGAAGCCCCGCCAGTTACGTCCTGGCGGGGCTTCTGGTTGGCCACGAAAGTCACCGACCCCATCACGAAGATCACCGGGACCACCTACGACAGCCTCGGACGCGGCACTCAGGTCTGGCTGCCCAGCCGGCTGCGTATCCTCGGCGCCGCACCGAACTACACCTATGGCTACCACCCCGTCCCAGGAGACCGTGCCCTGGTATCCACCAGCAGCCTGAGACCGAGAGCCTCGGGCTTACACCACCTGCTGCACCATCTACGACTCCCTGCTGCGCACCCGTGACACCCAGTCCCCGCCCGGCGGCCGCCTCGACAATCTGACGCAGTACGACACCCGCGGCCAGGTCAGCTCCACCTTGTCCGACATCTGGGGCGCGAGCAGCGCACTGTCCCGCGCCCCGGCAATCGTCGAGGCGGCCGGGCCCGCTGTAGGTGGACACCACCTACGACGGCGCCGCTGCGCCTGGGCGAGGCCAGGCCAGGTGCACGCGAGTTCCCACGACTGTCGCGATCGACGTCGATGCTCAAACCAGACGATCGCACATCGGCGAACGCGGAACTCCGCCCTCGGATACAGGGGACGCAAGCTCGCGGAGGTCAAGGCGACAGGCCTTAAGCAGTCCTTATACATTCACAGCGAAATCCTGATCCCAGGAGGCGCGAATAACCGCCCCGCGCCCGGGAATGCGGCGGGCTCAAGCCTGCTCGCGGGCGCCGCGGAGGCATCGTGTGTCGCATGCCTCAGACAAAATGTCCCCATTTGGCACACATGAGTTCAATACTTATCCGGGTACGAGCAAATCGGACGATGCCAGGGAGTCCTCACTCGTCATGCATACCCTCATACACGCTTGGGACGAGATCTACTCGTCCTGGCGCCAATTGCACTGGTACGGGGTGGCCGTCGGCTCACTCCTTGGTATCAAGTTGCTCCTGTCCATCCGCCGGCGCCGCAGTCCCGGGCTCACATTCAGGAAAACGACCCATCGGCTCAACATTCACGGGGTCGTCACGGTGTACAACGAATCCCCCGCGATGCTTCGGCGCTGCCTGGAATCGATCCTCGCGCAGACGCTGCTGCCTCAGTCTTTGACGGTCATCGACGACTGCTCCGCCGACCAGTCCGCCGCTGCCCTCATCGGGGAGATGCGCCCGCAGTTCGACCGGGCCGGAATCCGTCTCGGCTTCATCCGGTTCCCCGACAACCGCGGCAAGCGCCACGGACTCGCCGCAGGCTTCCGGGAGGATCCGCTCGCGGACGCGTATCTGTGCATCGACTCCGACACGGTGCTCGACGAGCACGCCGTCGCCGAACTCGCCGAACCCTTCGGGGAGCGCCGTGTCCACTGCGTCACCGGGTTGGTCCTCGCCCACAACCGCGGCACCAACCTCCTCACGCGCCTTATCGACATGAGGTACGTCAATGCTTTCCTGGGCGAACGGGTCGCCTACTCGCGTCTCGGTTCCGTCCTGTGCGCCTGTGGCTCTCTCGCGATGTACCGGGGGTGGGTCATACGCAAGAATCTCGACGACTTCCTCGACCAGCGGTTCCTCGGGCGCCCCGCGACCTTCGGTGACGACCGGCGTCTCACGTACTACTGCCTCACCGAGGGCAAGTCCCTCATCCAGCCGTGTGCTGTCGGCTACACCGACGTCCCGGAACGTCTCGGGCACTACATCCGCCAGCAGATCCGCTGGGGCAAGTCCTTCATCCGTGAAGGGTTCCTGCTCTTCGCCAAGTTCCGGCTGAGCCGTATGTACTGGTGGCTCAATCTGATTGAGCTCGTCACCTGGGTTGCCTTCACCGCGGGCATGCTCACCGCCCTCGTGGCCATCGCGCTGCATCCGACCGGTTGGGCCCTGCTCGCCAGCTACGTCGGCTACATGTGTGTCATGTCGTGGGTGCGTTCCATCCACTACCTGCGCGGCGCCGCCATGGTCGGGATCGTCGACCGGGTGCTGACGTTCCTCGCCGCTCCGCTGTACGCGCTGCTCAACATCGCGCTGCTGCTGCCGTTGCGCCTGTGGTCCCTGGCGACCCTGCGCCACACCAAATGGGGCACGCGCGCCAAGATCGAGGTCGGCGTGGACATCGAAGCTCCCGAGGGCCGCGGCGGTGCTCCGACCCCGTCCCTCGCAATCCCCCACCAGGCTTGGGACGGCACCGCGAACTCGCGGAGCGGGCTCGCGTACAGCCCGGACGACGGGGTCGCACGGCCGGCCTTCGATTTTCCCGGTGCCCAGACACAGGTCGTCCAGTAGGCGCCGCTCGGTTCGGCGGCGGGGCCCGTCCGAAGGTCGGCACATGCGGGAACTCCCGCGTAGCCGGCGATCCGCTACGGCGGTGCGACGGAGAGTGCCGCCGCCTCCCTTCCTGAGCGTTCAGTCGGGCGCGCTCATGGAGAACGGCGTCGGCCTCCGACACCGTCGCCCGCGCCGGTCCCGGGACCGCCCCCTCCACCTGCACTGGGAGCTTTTGTGGGCACTGCCCGCCCTACCGTCCGCCCTGTCCGTCCTGATGACCGCGGGCCTCGACGTCGTGCGTGGACCGTGTTCAAGACGTTGCTCCTGGTGATCGCTGTGGCCGCCGGTGGCCTCGCGCTCTATCCCGAGTGGCGTGCCTCGCATCGGGCGCCCCCGCAGCTCACCATCCGGTACAAGGCCGGGAGCCCTGCCACGGCCGCGGTAGCCCAGCCATGGCTGGAAGTCGTCAACACCTCCAAAAAGAGGGTGCGCCTGTCAGACGTGGCGATTCGCTACTACTTCACCGGAGACGGGGCTTCCTCGTACGCCTTCAACTGCGTCAAGGCCGCTGTCGGCTGCTCGAACATCGCCGGGGAGACCGTCGCGCCGGCCGGTCCCACCACCACCGCCGACCGCTACCTCCAGATCAGTTTCACGACGGGCGCCGGCAGCCTGGCACCCGGCGCCAAGAGCGGAGCCATCGGACTGCAGCTGTACCGCCCCGACGGCAGGAAGCTGGACCAGCTGGACGACCGTTCGTTCAATGCCGCTGACACCACCTTTCAGGCGTCGAGGACGGTGACCGCATACCTGCGCGGTGCGCATGTCTGGGGGGACGAGCCCACCGGCCCTGCCGGCTCCACAGGCCCTACCGGCTCCGCGGGCCACGCTGCTGCGTCCGCACGGGGCTCGTCCGTCCCCCGCCCGAGGCCTGCCCACCCGCGCGGGATCGTGTTCGACGACTTCCACTACAGCGGCCCCGACGATCCCGCGCTCCACGCGCACGGCTGGCTGGTCCGTACCAGCCCGGGCGGTCCGGGCATCCACGACACGTGGTCGGCCGCAGGCGTGAGTTTCCCGGCCGAGAAGACCGCTGCGGGCGGCCAGGTCCTGCAGCTGCGGGCCAGCACCGACGGGACAAAGGCGAGCACCAAGCAGGCCGAGGTGCAGAGCAGCGGCACCAACTTCCTGACGGGGACCTATGCCGCCCGGATCTACTTCAACGACAAGCCCACCAGTGGTCGCAACGGCGACCACGTCAACGAGTCCTTCTACACGATCTCGCCCAACAACTCTCGCTACAGCGAACTCGACAACGAGTACATGCCGAACGGGGGCTGGGGTGCGCCGGGCCCCAAACTCGATACCACGAGCTGGTACAGCGCCGACGCCGAAGACCGGGTCACACACAAACTGGTCTCCAGCCTTCAGGGCTGGCACACCATGGTGATCACGGCCGTGCACGGCGTGGCCACCTACTCGGTGGACGGCCACAAGCTGTTCAGCAGCGGCGGCAAATACTTCCCACGCCAGAACATGTCCATCAACTTCAACACCTGGTTCGTGGACCTCCCCTTCACGGGTCCGCGCGCCTGGGACATGCGGGTCAACTGGTTCTACTACAACGCCGACAAGGCCCAGTCCCTGGCGGATGTGCAGAAGGCTGTGAACGACCTCTACGACAGCGGCACCCATTACGTCAACACCGTCCCCAAGCGCTGAGCCTGTGGCATTGCGCGACTGTCGGGTTACTCCGAAGTCCTGTGCCATCCGGGCGCCGGCCCTTGCGCACATCGAGGCGCAACTGCGACGCAAGGAATCGCCCGTATTCCTGGGCATCCCCGCATTCGATCAGATCGCAGGCCGAAGCGCCTGAGGAGGTCATGACGGTGGCCGCCCACGGGTCGGACCTCGCTGGTGCTCGGGCCACCAGCTTGCAGACGGCATACATACAATGGCACCTGCCCATCGTCTTCTCCTGCACCCCTCACCAGCGGCTTTTGGAGCACCTGTGCCCCAGGGCCATTGCATGACCGGGATCTGTCCGGGTTGATCACGTGAGGCCGAGAGTTGCCAGGGGGCGGCGGTGGTCGCGGCCGGTGTGGCGCAGGGCGGCGGCAATGTCGGTCTCGCCGTCCTGCCGGAAGATGCTGATAGCGAGGTTGCGCAGGCCTGCCATGGTGCGGGGCAGGTGTCCGGTGCGGACCTCGGAGTCGTCCTCGCGGAAGGTCACCTGCCAGTCGGACCACTCCACGATTCCACCGTGACGCTGCGCGAACACGGACAGGTAGCCACAGCATCCGCCCGTGCACTCAGGCTCCCCCGGCACTACACGTCGCCCCTCGCCGGCCGCCCAGAGGGGACCGTGACCGTCGGCGGGCAGCGCCTCCTCCGCAAACGGGCCGCGGCCTCCCTCTCCGACCGCCTCTGCCCCCACTTCCTCGCCGTCGATCCGGAACTGCAACTGGGCAGCCCATCGGGTGCCCGGTGGCAACGCGCTGACCTCAAGCCGATTGAACACCCGGGCACCCTACGTGGGTACTGACCGCGACAGGTCTCTTCCGCCCGGGCGCAGGCGTCTGGCCAACCACCAGTCGACGTCCCAAGAGGCGAACGTTGTCTAATTCCTTCGTAGCAGCGCCGAGTGGGGACCCTCAGTTCCTTCGTGCTGTTCGAGTACCGCACCGTGATGCCTGAACGTTGCATGGCGATCGA